>NZ_JFWX01000022.1:0-65995 GCF_000588095.1 Acinetobacter sp. 1130196
AAATGTCTTTAAACGCTTTGCTATTTGCTGAGGAGACCATAAACAACGGATCGCTTCAACAATAAATTTCCAGAGGATTGAATCGATTTTGAGTTTTCTGTGACCACGTCTACGTCTAGCGAAGGTGTTATCAGAAGCATATCGAGCTTGATAAACGTCATTGATGCTATTTCTTTTAAGCTCACGATAGATCGTACTAGGATGTCTTTTAATGAGTTCAGCAAATTTTCTGGCTGAAAAGCCTTCTTTTCTTGACTCAAGCATTAATGCAGTACGATCTTCAAAGTTAAGATGATGGTATGACAATTTTATATACTCCATAAACCCTTTAAATTAATTAGGTGGTTTATGTCGCACTTCAAGTTTTACTCTGCCCTTCTATATTGAAAGCTTGCTAGTATTTCCCCTTCATTTGCTACCGTTGTAGCATTATCGTATTTTCTCATATAGTGATCACTTCAACGTTTCTTCACCAGAATTGAGATTTAGCTTTACAGTTGAACGTTTTAAGTAGAAGCAAAATATCAGAACAAGAACTAAAGGCACGCCAAACTGTAAAGTGGATTTAAACTCATTGGTAAACCAGGTAGTTACTGTAATACTTAAAATCGCAATAAACCCAAATAGTGAGATGAATCGACTAGCGGGAATTTTAAATTTTAGCTCGATGTTTTGCTGTGTCATGTGTTTTCTAAAAAACATATGTGTCACAAAGATACTGCCCCAAGTGAACAATGCACCAAACATCGATAGCGCAATCATAATTGGAAACGCAGAAGCCGGATTAATCGTATAAACAATACTAGCAATACCAATCCCTACCGCAGATAGCAACAGCGCATTTACCGGCACACCATTACTACTGATTCGGCCAAAAACTTTTGGAGCATCACCTGCACGTGACAAACTAAACAACATACGGGTTGAAATATAAAGCATGCTATTCATCGCTGATAAGGCAGCTACAATTACAATAAAATTTAAAATACTATCTGCATATGGGATACCAACAATCTTCATGACCATAACAAAAGGACTAGTTGCATCTGCTCCAATCAGAACAGTCCACGGCACCAAAGTAACGATTAGAAATAAGGACAATAAGTAAAATAAAATGAGTCGGAGTGCGGTGCTTTTAAATGCCTTTTTTACTGCTTTTTCAGGGTCTTTAGCTTCACCAGCTGCGACAGCAATCATTTCTATACTTAAATAACTAAATATAGAAATAATGACTCCGATCCATACTCCACTAAAGCCATTTGGAAAAAAGCCCCCATGACCTCTCAAATTAGTAACTACTTGATTCATTCCCTGATTACTTTGCGTCAATATACCAATAGATAAAAGAATAAATACGATAATGGCAAAAACTTTAATTGTGGAAAACCAGTACTCGACTAACCCGAAGGCTTTTATACTATAGGCATTTACAACAAGTAAGGTCAGTGAAAAAAATCCAATCCAGACCCAAGAGCCTACATTCGGAAACCAGAGCTTCATATAATCAGCAACGGCGGTAATTTCGGTACCTACAGCCAACACAATACAAGCCCAGTAACAATAGCGGACTAAGAAGCCAGCGAGTGGAGACATATAATGTTCTGCATATGCACCAAATGAGCCCGAAGTAGGATGCTGCACTGTCATTTCAGCCAAACAAGCCATAAGTGCAAATGCAATTAAACCACCAATGGCATAGCTAACTATCACGGCGGGACCTGCAAAACTAATTGCAAATTTGCTTCCCATAAATAAACCGGTTCCAATTGCTCCACCAATCGCAATCATCCCCATCTGTTTTGCAGATAACTTTTTATGCAGTCCAGCTTCTCTATTTTGTATTTCATCAAAACTACTCATAGGCCCTCCTAGCCATTTGTTTTATTTTGATTCCTTAAATCAGGTCACTTCACCGCGAACTAAATAACGCTTGTTTTTCCACTCACTATTCAGCATGGTTTCTTTTAAGTGCTGTACTGCACTCCAGATATCTTCAAAGCCCAGATACAAAGGTGTAATACCGAATCTCAAGACAGTAGGTTCACGATAATCACCAATCACGCCACGTGCGATAAGCGCCTGAATGATTTCATAACCAAACTCATGGCGATAACTGACATGACTACCACGATATTTATGATCTAAAGGAGTAATTAACTCAAATCCAAATTCAGAACATTCTTGCTGTACCAGCTGAATGAATAAATCAGTTAATTTCAGCGATTTTTCACGGATTTTTTGCATATCAGCATGCAGGAAAATATCTACTCCGCACTCAATCAGACTCATAGAAATAATTGGCTGAGTCCCACATAGATAGCGACGAATACTATTCGCTGGTTCATAATGCTGGGCCATATCAAACGGCTTTTTATGACTCCACCAACCGGATAATGGTTGCCAAAACTGATCACGGTGTTTTTCATTGACCCATAACAATGCTGGAGAACCAGGTCCACCATTTAAATATTTATACGTACAACCAATCGCGAAATCACTATCAGCTTGATTAAGATGCATAGGCACAGCACCAACTGAGTGACATAAATCCCAAATAACCAGAGCATCTTGAGAGTGAATCTGTTTATTAATAGATGCCATATCGTAGAAATACCCAGTACGATAATTCACATGAGAAAGAACTACTACAGCAACATCTTTTTCTAGAACTCGAGCTAAGTCTTCTACTCCATCAATCAATTCAACTTGATAGCCCTTTTGAATTAAATCAATAAAACCTTCAATAATATAAATATCTGTTGGGAAAGCATCCTTTTCCGCAACAATTATTTTATGTTCAGGAAATTTTTCAGCCTGAATTTTTACCGCTGCTGATAAAACTTTAAATAAGTTCAGTGTAGTTGAATCTGAAATAACAACTTCACCCTGTTCTGCACCAATCAATGTGGCTACCTTATCACCCAGTCTAGTAGGTAGCCCCCACCAATCAGCCTTATTCCAACTATTGATCAGATCTTCTCCCCATTCTTGGGAAATAATATGCTGAGCGACAGACAAAGATTTCTTTGGTCTAGCGCCTAAAGAGTTACCATCTAAATAAATGACACCTTCTGGCAATGCAAATTCATCTTTAAATTTTTTGAGTTCGTCTTCCTGATCCCAATACAAACACTGTTCACGAGTAATCATTTAGTATTGCACCTATTTCAACATTTCCTTTGTATTTGAATTTTATCATGGTGATTCTTTCGATTTATTCGATAATATTTGATCAAAAACAGATAATTTCGTATAAAATTCTAATTAAAATTAAAAAATATGGATGGAATTCGAAAATGAATGTAGATGCAATTGATTTAAAAATTTTGAAGTATTTACAAGATAATGCCCGCTTAAGCAATCAAGAACTTGCTGATCTCGTTAATCTTTCAGCCTCTGCTTGTCACAGACGTGTCAAGATTTTAGAAACCAACGGAATTATTGAAAAATATCAAGCGAAAGTTAATTATGAAAAATTAGGAATAAAAATTGAGGCGATAATTGAAATAAAACTTGCTCAACTCACCGAAAATGACCACAACTTTTTCTTAAGCCAGATCAAGAATTTTGATGAAGTCATTAATGCTTATATCATTACAGGCGAATCTAATTATGTTCTGCATGTCGCCACTAAAGATCTAAATTCTTTTTCTCACTTTGTTATTAATACACTCAATAAAATTAAAGGAGTGGTAAGCATTAATTCTAAGATTATCTTACAGAAAATTATACAAAAGCCACTGTAGACTATATGGTTAAATTAAAAATTATATTTAAAGAGCTTTTACTATGATCGAAACCGAACGTTTAATCTTAAGGCAATGGAAGGAAACTGATGCTGCCCCCTTTATCGAAATGGGATTGGATAAAGATGTTATGCGTTTTTTTCCAAAGCTTTTATCTGCTACTGAAAGTATAAATTTAATTCAAAGAGCATCGGCCCTTATTGATGAAAAAGGTTGGGGATTTTGGGCTGTAGAATTAAAAGAAAGCCATGACTTTATTGGTTTTATTGGCCTACATGACCAACCAGAACAATTTGATTTTTCTCCATGCATTGAAATTGGCTGGAGGATTGCTACAAAACACTGGAAAAAAGGTTATGCCACAGAAGGAGCAAAAGCAGCATTGGACTATGCCTTCAATGCGCTTAATAAAGATAAAGTAGTTTCTTTTACAGCAACGGTAAATAAGCCATCACAAGCCGTAATGGAAAGACTAGGAATGCGTAAAGTTAAACACTTCAATCACCCCAAGCTTCCAGATGGACACGCCCTTCAAGAACATGTTCTTTATGAAATAAATAACTCTAATTTTGAGTTATAAAGGTATAAAATATGGATATATTTCAACCGTTTCAATGAATATAAAATAAAGGTTATTCATCGAAGTCATAACCTACTGAAGTGGAATGCTCCCAATATTCATTAATTTTATCTGCAATAGCTTCCTTATCCATTGTAGTTAAAACATAGAAAAGTTTTGCCTCTTTGTTTTTTCTCAAAATTAATAAATTGTAATAGTCATATTCGGGGCCATTTAGCCCCAATGATGGCTGTTCTTCACAATGCTTCTCAGCCTTGTAATGCCATTCAAGTTTATAAGTATCAATACCATTAGCAGCATTGATCACTATGCCATCATTGGCTCCGCCAATAAATCCAATTTTCATTGCCTGCTCTAAATTGTTATTCGGATAATTTTTAATATAACTTTAAACAAGTACGGTTCAATTTATAAAATGTTTGCCAATACGTATCCTATGTAAATCAAAATAACGAATTCATTATTTCATGGCACGTAAATATTCATAAGCCTCTTTTTCATTACTCTCCAGATGAACTCTTGCTTCTGTCTCATCATTTAAAGTTTCATTTATTATTTTGGTACCTTCATAAGAAATTTGATGACCTATTTGGAAATCTGCTCCTAATGCATCAATCACAATGAATTGTCCAGCAGCATTTGAAGCTATAAAAAAACTATTATTACGATAGCCATATCTAATTGTATATAAGCCCACTTTTATTCCAACTTTTAATAATATTTAAATAATGATAATTCCATAGAGTTCATAGAAAAGCAAAAATACTTATCAAAAAATCACCCCCTAATAAATACAACTCTATATTTTTTAATATATTTTTATTAATCCTCCACCCTATTCCTTTTATATGAATATTTTTCAAAAAAATTTGTTTCAGCGATCTTATTGAGTAGTCTAAGTCTAAGAACTCTCTTGTTATCTCTCTGTTTATCTAGTACAGACTATTTAAATTATAAAATGATGAAATAACCATAAATCAGTCCGTTTTTATCGTCTTTAATGATTATAATCTTAAATTACTTTTCTTCCGTGTCTGTTTCAATTGGAGCTCTCAAAACATGCATAAAATAGTGCTTTTCGATATGGACGGAACTTTATTAGATTTGGCTTTTGATGATTTTATCTGGAACGAATGCTTACCTGAACGACATTCTCAGACGCATCAAATCTCTTTAACACAAAGCCATGAAATATTAAACCAGTTTTATCGTAGCAATAAACATACTCTTTCCTGGTATTCTTCACAGTATTGGACAAAAACGACAGGAGTAGATGTTTTAAATCTTCAAAAAGAATTTCAACACAAAATTAAAATACGATCAGGATGTATGGAGCTACTTAATACTCTAAAAGAACAAGGCTATCAATGCTGGTTAGTGACCAACGCAGACTGTGCAAGCTTACAGTTAAAACTTGATAACATCCCTATTCAAGATTTTTTTGATGTAATTGTATCTAGTGAACAAATTGGTTATGCGAAGGAAGACCTTAAGTTTTGGCAAGAATTACAAGGCTTGCATTATTTTGAACCCCAAAACACTATTTTTTTAGACGATACTATTCAAGTTTTAAAAACTGCAGAAAAATTTGGTATAAGACACTTGTTTACTATCTTACAGCCCTCAACTCTTAAGAGTAAAAGACAGCTACAAGATTTAGAGTATAAAGCACTAGATCAGCTTACAGAGCTACTGTCTATTTTGAATCAAACTGATAGAAAGGATAATGATGTCAAAATTGCGTGAAAACGATGCTGTAGAAACCATGCGTGTCGACAAATGGTTATGGGCAGCACGTTTTTTTAAAACCCGTTCTATTGCTAAAGCTGCAATTGAAGGGGGAAAAGTGCATCACAATAATGAACGTGTAAAAGTTTCTAAAGAAATTCGTGTTGGAATGGAACTTGTTGTTCAACAAGGTTTTGATAAAAAGACAGTTGTTGTTAAAGCACTTTCCAATACCAGAGGACCGGCTCCTATTGCACAACAGCTTTATGAAGAAACCGAAGTAAGTATTGCAAGACGGGAGTTGATTGCTTCGCAACGAAAATTGCATAATCTAGCTCGACCTGACCATAGACCAAGCAAGAAAGATCGGCGACAAATCAATCGGTTTAAACAGGATAACGATCAACATTATGAAGACCACTGGTCATATAATGATGAATAAAAACGTCGAGTTGTGTCGCACTCACATATACAATATATAGAAGCTAGAGAAAAAATCTGTCACTATTAGCCCTGTGAAACAAGTTGAGATTCAATGCATCCACTTGGGTTAAACGTGATGAACATAGAGTATTGAGGTTTTTGAGATGGATGAGAATAAAAGCAAAGCATTACAAGCCGCTTTGAGCCAAATTGAGAAACAATTTGGTAAAAATACGGTTATGCGTCTCGGTGACAACACTGTTCAAGCAGTTGAAGCCGTATCTACAGGTTCTTTAACTTTAGACATCGCATTGGGGATTGGTGGTTTACCAAAAGGCCGTATTATTGAAATTTATGGTCCTGAATCTTCTGGTAAAACCACAATGACATTACAAGCAATTGCTCAATGTCAAAAGTCTGGTGGTACATGTGCCTTCATCGATGCAGAGCATGCCCTAGATCCTCAATATGCACGTAAGCTTGGTGTAGATATTGATAACCTACTCGTTTCACAACCTGATAATGGTGAGCAAGCGCTTGAAATCGCTGATATGCTTGTTCGCTCAGGTGCAATTGATTTAATCGTTGTGGACTCAGTAGCTGCCCTTACACCTAAAGCAGAGATTGAAGGCGAAATGGGTGACTCTCATATGGGTCTACAAGCACGCCTTATGAGCCAAGCACTTCGTAAAATTACTGGTAACGCTAAACGTTCAAACTGTATGGTTATCTTTATTAACCAAATCCGTATGAAGATTGGTGTTATGTTTGGTAGCCCAGAAACCACGACTGGTGGTAACGCTCTTAAGTTCTATGCTTCAGTTCGTCTAGATATTCGTCGTATTGGTCAGGTAAAAGAAGGCGATGAAATTGTTGGTTCAGAAACTAAAGTTAAAGTCGTTAAGAATAAAATGGCTCCTCCTTTTAGAGAAGCTATTTTCCAAATTCTATACGGTAAAGGTACTAACCAATTAGGTGAACTTGTAGATTTGGCAGTACAGCAAGATATCGTTCAGAAAGCTGGTGCATGGTATTCATATCAAGGCAATAAAATTGGCCAAGGTAAGAATAATGTGATCCGCTATTTTGAAGAAAACAAACATATTGCTGAAGAGATTGAACGTAATATCCGTGAGCAATTGTTGACTACAGGTACAAATGGCGCAGTGCAAATTGAAGATGATGAAGAAGAACCAGATCTTTTATTAGAATCTTAATTACACCTAAGTCATAAAAACGCCCTTCGGGGCGTTTTTTACAAGG
The DNA here is from genome assembly GCF_000588095.1 of Acinetobacter sp. 1130196. Lineage (NCBI taxonomy): Bacteria > Pseudomonadati > Pseudomonadota > Gammaproteobacteria > Moraxellales > Moraxellaceae > Acinetobacter > Acinetobacter sp. 1130196. The sequence continues at coordinate 7,741 of NZ_JFWX01000022.1, forward strand.
AAATATATATGTTCAAAAGAAACAATGAACAATCTCAACAGCGTCCACCACTCACTGGCCAGCGTTTACGCTCATATGCTTTTGCTTTACTTACTCGACGAGACTACTCTAAAGCAGAACTCATTGATAAATTAGCCCGTTATGCACAAAATATAGAAGAAGTGAACCAACTCGTTGAAGAGTTATCTGAACAAAATTACCAAAGTGATCAGCGTGTTGCTGAGCAAATGCTTGCAAGTCAGATTCGTAAAGGTAAAGGACCGAAACGCATTCAACAAGCTTTAAAAACTAAACAGATCGAAAATGATTTAATTGCCGACGAAATTCACGAAATTGATTGGGTAGAACAAGCTTATCAACTTAAAGTTAAGAAGTTTGGAGAAGAGATAGAGAAAGACCCAAAACTTAAAGCAAAGCAGATTAGATTTCTACAATATAGAGGATTTGATTTAGATGTAATTTTAAAAGCGATCCAAAGAAAATTGGATTAAAGGAATGGTGGCAACCCCACTAGCAAAACTTCGGCACATCATAGATCTGCTACCGTTGCTACCTTCCGGTCCTGGCGGGGTTCACAGAGTACAATTGCGAAGCCACCAGCGGGGCTACCATTGCAAAACAAAGTATAGAGATTTTTAAAAGAGTTGCAACCCTTCTCTGGCTTTTTCAGCAAGTTTTTGTTTCGATTGATTAATTCATCAGCAAAAATTGCTTAAAACCCCAAAAATGTAGTTTTCTGAACTTATGCTCTTTTCTTATTTTGCATAAAATATGCTTGAAGATTGTAAACTATCCTTGCATTTAAACTGTTAACTGCTTTAATTGCATTGATCAATGAAAAACCTTAGATATTTAGAGAATTGTTTTTTATATTCCTGTGTCAAGGTGGCTTTTATATAAAATTATGGATTTATACACATGCAAATGAAGAAGCATTCTTTATTATTTATTGCCTTAATGAGTACCACTTCTCTATACGCGAACATTCCTATTGAATCTCGTGGTTTAAGTCAAAATGATGGCAGTGCATCTAATACTTCTTCAAGCAATATTTCAGTTCCTACAAACTTAAACTGGGAACTTATGCAAAAAAATCAACAACTAGAAAATGATATCCGCACTTTAAGAGGTCAATTAGAAGAACAAGCGAATGATATTGATCAATTAAAAAAAGACCTTGCGAATAGATATACCGATTTAGATCAACGTTTAGAATTATTACATCAAAAAGTTGACCCTGATAGTGCTACACAAGAAGACGGTACAAATACCAATACTAATAGCGCCACACCTGCTAGTCCATCAGTATCCCAATCTCAGCCTGCAGATGGCAATAAAGTAGTTGCAGCTCCACCTACTCCAACCACCTCTGAACAACAACCTAGTGCACCCGTAACAAACGCTCAACCAGTCACCGCGGCCCAAAATCAATCAAATCCACTTGAGTTAGAAAAAGCCGCTTATACAGTAGCTTTAGATGCTTACAAACAAGGTGGAGCAAAAAAAGCAATTGCTCCGATGCAAAACTTTATTAAAAACCATCCTAACAGTATTTATACAGGCAATGCTTATTTCTGGTTAGCCGAGTTTCATTTAGCTACAGACCCAGTGAACTACAATGAAGCAAAGAAAAACTACAATATTGTCGCTAGCCAATATCCAAACTCTAGCAAGGGACCTCGAGCACTCTATCAACTATATAGTATTGCCAAAGATGTCGATAAGAATACTGTATCAGCTAATCAATACAAAAATAAGTTACTTACTCAATATCCTAAATCTGAAGAAGCTAAATTCTTTAAAAAATAATTTAGGCATAAAAAAAGACACTGTTTTAACAGTGTCTTTTTTTATGCCTTATTGATTAGCGTACAATTCCACGCTCGGATTGCTCAAGAGAGTCAATTAATAATTGAGCTTCTGGAACAGAAGGCAAAATTTCACTTTTAATTTGCTCAACAGCTTGAACAGAGGTTAGACCAGATTTAAATATCAATTTATAAGCTTCTCTTAAGCCCTGAATTGTATTTTTAGACCAACCTTTTCTTCGCATACCTTCAATATTTATACCAAAGGCATGCGCAGGATTACCAGAAGCCATAACATAGGCTGGTACATCTTTAAGAATCAGTGAGGCCCCACCAATCATACTATAAGAGTCAATCTTACAGAATTGATGAATTCCAGAATTACCACCGACAATAACATGATCACCAATATGTACGTGTCCAGCAACACCAACATTATTAGCAAAGATATTGTGATCACCTACAATACAGTCATGTGCAATATGAGTATTTACCATCAATAGGTTATGACTACCTATCTTAGTCAATGAATTATCTTGCACAGTGCCTCTATGTAAGCTGCAATGTTCGCGAATTAAATTATTGTTACCAATTTCCAGCCAAGTTTCTTCACCTTTATATTTGAGGTCTTGACAAACTTCGCCAACACTTGCAAATTGAAAGATCTCATTATTTTGACCAATTCTGGTAAAACCACCTACTACCACATGAGAATGTAATTTAGTACCAGCACCAATAGTCACTTGAGGACCAATAACACAATAAGGTCCGATTTGAACATCTGAAGCAATCACTGCAGATGGATCAATAATGGCGGTAGAATGGATTAAATCGTGATTGCTCATGCCTGCTCTGTTTTTTGGTGTGAAATCATAATCTCAGCGGTTGCTGCTACAATGCCATCAACGCTAGCTGTACAATTGTATTTGTAAATACCGCGCTTCTGCATTACCAACTCGGATTTTAATACAAGTTGGTCGCCTGCAACTACTTGTTTTTTAAATCTAACTCTTTCTGCACCAGCAAACAGGAACAAAGAACCTGGTTTTGGCGTTTCATTGTTCATAATAAAACCTAGAACGCCTGAAACTTGAGCTAGTGCTTCAACAATTAGAACACCAGGCATAATTGGATATTCTGGGAAATGTCCTTGTAGAAACTCTTCATTGATAGAAACATTTTTATAACCAACAATACTATTGTCAGTAACTTCAATCACACGATCAACCAATAAGAATGGGTAACGATGCGGCAAATATTGACGAATCGTTTGAATCTGCATTGGTAATTCAGGGATGGCAAATTTAGGTGTAGTTGACTCGGTCATAATATTCTATTTACGCAAATTAAAAGTTGATTCAAGAGACTCTATTTGAGCTTGTATATGATCAAGTCGTTTAGTGATTTGGGTCAATGGCACATCTGCTAATTGTCTCAAGCGCACAATCGTCTTTTTCCACTGACTATTTTCGAACAATCCAATTCCTGAAGAATAAGTTCCAGCCTCAGAAATATTTTTTGTGACCATTGACATTCCAGTTAAAGTCACATTATCAGCAATTGAAAGGTGACCTGCTACCCCACATGCGCCTGCAAGAATACAGTTTTTGCCAATTTTTGTACTACCCGCAATGCCACAGGTAGCTGCAATAGCAGTATTTGAACCAATATGAACGTTATGTGCAATTTGCACAAGGTTATCAATAATTACACCATCTTCTAAAATTGTATTATCAAGAGCACCCCGATCAATACTACAATTTGATCCAATTCGAACGTCATTTCCAATTAGAACTGATCCTAACTGAGCAATACGGTGCCATTTACCTTGATAGGGAGCAAAACCAAAACCTTCGCTACCAATTACAGTATTTGAATGAACACGCACCCGATCACCCAATTTAGAACTACCGGTAATGGTGACATGAGAGTCAATAAAACAGTCTTTCCCAACTTCTACATCATCATCAAGTTTGGTATGTGATTGAATGATTGTGTTATCACCTACTACACAATTCTCACCAATGACTACATAGTGACCAATATAAGCAGCTTCTGAAATAACAGCAGAAGGATGGATTTGAGCAGTACTTTCTATACCTTTTGAAGTAAGCTTTTTATCAAATACATGAGTAAGGATTGCAAAAGCAAGATAAGGATTATCAACAATAATAAAATTATCTTTTTCAGGAAGATGTTCTTTTAAAGCAGCAGTAACAATGAAAGCCCCTGCACGACTTGCTTTAGCTTGTTCGAGATATTTATCACCATTTACGAAAGTAAGATGATTAACCTCTGCATTTTCTAAACTTGCTAGGTTCGAAAATTGAAGACTACCTTCACCAATTAACTCACCTTTAACAAGGTGAGCTAATTCATCTAAACGAAATTGTTGCACTTTCATTAATTTATTTCATTGAATTAACCTTTTGTATCATTTTATCAGTTAAATCATACTTAGCGTCATAGGCAACAGTTGAATTTTTATTCAAAATAAAGTCAAGATTATTTTCTTTTCGTAATTGCTCAGCAGCTTGCTTAACTCTAGACTCAAAAGTTGTGTTCATACTTTGCAAGCTAGTTTGAACTCTTGACTGTAAGCCCTGTTGTGTTGAATTAAATTCATTTAATTTTGATTGATACTGAGATTGTAATTTTTTAATCTCATCATCTTTCATTTTTTGACCTTGCGTCTGCGCTTGACGTTGAAGCCCTTCTAACTCTTTACCCAATTGCTCAAGTTTAGTGGTTGTTGGTTTAACTGACTGATTTAAGCTTGCGTTTTGTTGTTTCAAATAAGTACTGCTCTCAACAACTTTAGCAAGATCAATCACCCCATAACCCGCTGCATTAGCTGCTACCGAAGCCACCGTCAAGCCTAACCCTAACATTAATGTATTTAATTTTTTCATGTAAATTTCTTTCCTTATTTCGTTGTTCAATAAGATCGTACTTAGAAAGTACGACCAATTTCAAACTGGATTTCTTTAGTTTCATCACCCGGTTTATCATTTAGCGGGAATGCATAGCTAAGTGATAATGGTCCAATCATAGTAATCCAGGTTACACCCACACCCACGCTATAACGTAAGTTACCTAAATCAAAGCCATAGTTATCTTCACAATATTTCTTAACATCTGTAATAGTTTGGCCATTAATCATCATGCCTTTATCACCGTATACAGAGTTATTAATATTACATTTGGTATCGAAGACCTGACCACCTTCTGCAAATAGTACAGGACGTACTTGACGAGTCCAATCACCTTTAAATGGCATAGGTAATGCTAATTCAGTACCAAATTGAACTAGAGCATTACCACCCACATTTTCAGGTGAAGGATCATTCTGTTTTGTTTCTTGTAAATTTACACTGGCATATTTAGGCCCTAAAGTACTATTGTCATAGCCTCGAACAGAACCATAACCGCCGGCATAGAAGTTTTTATAGAATGGTAAATCGTTACCATAACCCAGCTTACCATAACCACGAAGCACAAAGCCTGATTTACCAATCGGTAAGAATGCTTGTGTATCATAAGTTAATTTTTGATAGTCAACATCACTACCTGGCAAGCCAATTTCAAGACCTACTCGGTGAGACATACCTGATGTTGGGAAAATCGGTCTATTTAAAGTGTTATATGACCAACCCAAGTTTAAATTATAAGTAAAGAACTCGCCATCAAAAGCACTATCATATTCTTTAAAACCACCTTCACATGTATCAGGTATTGGTTGATTTGTTTCAGGGTCAGTCTCGGTCTTACCAGTTGGACACCAATTCGACTTACCAGTTGCCTTACCACCATTTGCCAATAAATAGTCACGCACATAGGTAGAAACATAAGGGCCAGTCGTTACTTTAGTATTATCAATACCTAGAGATGCACTTAAGCTTTGGTTTTCATCAATTGGATAACCAAAGCTTAAACTACCACCAAAACTATCCGTTACGTAGTTGTTAACGTTATAGTTATCATTTAACTTAGTTTTACGATAATAAACGTTATAACCACGACTTACCCCATCGATAGTAAAGTATGGGTCAGTAACACTTAGATTGTAATAGTCTTGAGTTTCTGAACGAGACAAATCAATTGCAACTCGGTTACCAGTACCCATAAAGTTAGTTTGGCTAAGTCCAGCTTGGAACGTAATACCACCATTTTGTGAATAACCTACAGCTAATGTGGTAGTACCTGAATGTTGTTCTTCAACATTTACGTTCAAATCGACTTGGTCAGGAGAGTTTGGAATACGAGCTGGCTTAATATCAACTGTTTTAAAGAAACCTGTACGTTCTAAACGAACTTTAGACAAGTCAATTTTTTCATTACTTGCTAATGCACCTTCCATTTGGCGCATTTCACGACGTAATACTTCATCGGAAGTTTTACTATTACCAGTAAAGTTAATACGACGCACTGTCACTTGCTGACCTGGGTTTACATAATAATTTAGGTCAACAACACCAGTTTCATTATTAATTTGCGGAACAATATTCACATCAGCAAAGTAATAACCTGCGTTACCATACTTTCGTAGAAGTAATTGCTTAACTGCATTTACCTTTTCTTGTGAATAGGTATCGCCATCTTTATAAATTTTTAGTGCTTGTAACTCTTCAGGCTTATAAAGCGCATCACCTAAGAATTTAGTTTGACCAAATTTAAATTGGTTACCTTCCTCAACAGCAACTTCAATAAAGATATGTTTTTTATCTTCACTAATATTAAGCTGGGAATTATTAATATTAAAATTAATATAACCCTTGTTAAGGTACATAGCACGTAATGCTTCAAGGCTTGCAGCCATTTTCTCACGCGCATAACGGTCATTACGTGTAACGATTGAAGCCCAACCACTTTCTTTAACAGCAAATGCCTGTTTGATTTCACTGTCTTTAAAAACAGTATTACCAATTACATTGATATCAAAAACTTTTGCTGGCGTTCCTTCGTTAAAATTAAGTTTTAATTCAACGCGGTTATTTGGTCGCGCAACGGTATCAACAGTAACACTAGCATCATAACGACCTTGTTGGGTGTATTGCTGCTCTAGTTCTGTTTGAATGGTTTGCAAAGCAGATTTCTTGAAAACCTCACCTTCTGCAACACCCATTTTTTTAAGGCCTTGTTCTAATGCCTCTTTAGGAATAAGTTTATTACCCTTAAATTCAAGTTTTGAAATAATAGGGCGTTCAATAACATTAAAGACCAAAGTATCGTTATCTTTTGATGCTTTAATATCATCAAAAAGACCCGTGGCATACAATGTTCGAATTGCTTCGGCGATCATCGGTTCATTAACGCGATCGCCACTGTTGATTGGCAACATGGTATAAACATTTGCAGGAGTAAGACGGACTAAGCCGTTTACACGAATATCTCTAACAACGAAATCATCAGCTGCATATGCTTGTTGTACCGCTGCCATAGCGCTAACAAGTGCCAAAGGCATTAAAAAATGTGTGTGCCGCATGCCAGTTTTTTCCAGTAAGTTATAAATCCATATACGTTTACAAACGCATAAAGTCATTAAATAAAGCTAAAAGCATCATACTACCGAGCAGTACCATACCAATTTTTAGACCAAACATTTGTATTTGTTCAGAAACAGGTTTCCCTCGAATAGCTTCAATAATGTAATACACTAGATGACCACCATCTAACATTGGAATTGGTAATAAGTTTAAAATTCCAAGACTTACACTCATTAAAGCCATAAAAGAGATAAAAGTTTCCCATCCCATTTCTGCACTTTGTCCAGCAACTTTTGCAATGGTAATTGGGCCAGAAAGATTTTCTAATCCAATTAATCCTTTAACCATTTTCACTATTGAATTCAAAATCATGCTAGAGATTTGGCCAGTTTTATCAAGTGCCATTTCAAAAGCTTGTATTGGAGTATATTGAATTGTTTGCTTATATTCGTCAGGAATTGTAATTTTTCCAGCATCACTTTTTACACCAAGTACACCATTGACCTGTCCCATATTATCCCGCTTTCCTTGCGGCATAACTTGTAAATGCACTAATTGCGCATGGCGTAAAACATCAATATTAAGCAATTTTTCTGGAGAACGCTGTACGACTTCAACAACATCAAACCAATCTTTCATAGGCTGGCCATCAATCGCAACAATACGATCACCTACTTTCATTCCTTGACGAATAGCCGCACCATCTTCTGTTAAATCTGTTACCACAGCAGGAATTACAGGACGATAAGGCAAGAAGCCTAATATATCCAATGCAGATTCATTCTGGTTTTTTAAAAAATCTTTAACAGGTAAGACAAAATTTTTCTCTGTACCTGCACGATCAACATCGATATTTATAGTACCTGTCTCGCCTACCCGATCAATTAAAGCAAAGTTTAGTTTTTCCCAAGTTGCAGTCTCTTTTCCATCAACAGCAATAATTTTGTCCCCCACATGCAATTGAGCCTCTGCAGCTGGAGAATTTGGAATAATTTTACCAATTTTGGTATTTAATTGTTGTTGTGCTGGTAAAAACAAAACCCAAAAGAGAAGTACAGCAAAAATTAAGTTAATTAGTGGCCCTGCAGCAACAATAGCTATACGTTTCCATGGTTTTTGTCTATTAAAAGCATACGGTAGATCTTGTTCTGCGACATTACCTTCACGCTCGTCCAACATTTTGACGTAGCCACCTAAAGGTAAAGCAGAAAGCTGATACTTGATACCCGATTTTTTAGAGGTCCATTTCAATAAAGTTGGACCAAAACCAATTGAGTAAACTAAAACTTTAACCCCAAGTTTGCGTGCAACCCAGTAATGGCCAAACTCATGAATTGCAATTAAAGGACCAAGTAAAAGAGCTGCTGCTGCAATCATAAAAAGCGCATTCATTTCAGCCTCCAATACTTGATATATATTTCTGAGCTATAGATCGAGCCACTTTATCTTTATCTAAAATGCACTCAATGCTTTCACCTGCGGCATTCTCTAACTCTTGCAAAGTATGCTCTACCACTTGTGGAATATGTGTAAATCCAATCCTTTCCTTTAAGAATGCTTCAACAGCAATTTCATTTGCCGCATTCAAAATGGTAGGTGCCAAACCTCCTGCACGCATTGCTTGTCTTGCTAAATTTAATGCAGGAAATTTTTGGGTATCGGGCGCCTGAAAATTAAGTTGAGAATACTCAAATAAATCTAAAGCAGGAACACTTGTTTGTAAACGCTCAGGCCATGCTAATGCATGTGCAATTGGCGTACACATATCAGGATTACCCATTTGTGCTAATGTTGAACCATCAACATACTGCACCATAGAGTGAATAATACTTTGTGGATGAACAACAACTGTAACAAAATGTTCAGATATTGAAAATAAATGACACGCTTCAATTAACTCCAACCCTTTATTCATGAGAGTAGCCGAGTCAACTGAAATTTTTTGCCCCATTGACCAATTTGGATGTTTACATGCTTGTTGGGGTGTTACATGTTCCAACTGTTCCAAGGAATGATTTAAGAATGGGCCACCAGATGCTGTTAGCAATATTTGAGATACGCCTAGTTGTGGTTGTCCAGTTCTCTCAACTTGCAAATAGTTATGAGGTAATGACTGAAAAATGGCATTATGCTCTGAATCCACTGGTAATAATAATGCCTGATGATCACGAGCAGCTTGCATCATGATTTCACCAGACATAACCAATGCTTCTTTATTTGCAAGCAATACTCGTTTACCAGCTTTAACAGCTGCCAAAGTAGGCAACAGTCCCGCTGCCCCGACAATTGCTGCCATAACAATATCAACATCTGTATGTGATGCGATCTCAACTAGACCATCTTGCCCAATTAAAATATCAATACCTTGTATATTTTGTTGAGCAAATAAGGTGGTTAGTTCAACTATTTTCTGTTCAGGAACAACGACCACTTTAGGGCGGAACTGTTTGCAGATTTCAACAAGTTCAGAAATTCGACTATGTGCCGAAACTGCAAAGACTGAATACTTATCTGGATGTTGGCTTAAAATTTTTAATGTACTTTGCCCAATAGAACCAGTTACACCCAATATGCAAACAGATTGTGTCATCTATAAATCTACACCAATAAGCTTTAATATATACATTCCCGTTGCAAAAATCGGGGCTGCCGCGAGTAAAGAATCAATACGATCCAACACACCACCATGACCTGGCAAAACACGGCCAGAATCTTTAATACCAGCACGGCGTTTAATCATCGACTCAAATAGATCACCTAATACTGAACCGAATACTGTGACTAAAGATAAGATCAGGAATAAAAGTTGTTGAACCCAAGTTAAGTTTAAATATTGATATTGCACTACAAGCATTACAATAATTGTAGTGAGAATACCACCATATAAACCTTCTACTGATTTATTAGGGCTTACCGTAGGTGCTAATTTTCTCTTACCGAATTTACGACCTACGAAGTAAGCTCCACTATCTGCACCCCATACAAGCAAGAACAAATACATCAACCACCATGGTGAGCTTTGCCATACTACAAAAATTGCAGTCACTGCTGCACAGATAAGAATTAAACCAATGACATAAAGGGTCGCGTTATACCACCCATCAAATTCAGGAAAGGACTTAACCCAATATACACTAACGAGCCAAGTTAAAATTGAAGCAGACCATAGCAGTAATGCAATGTCGTGAAAGAACAAGGCAACGCCCGAAACAAAAGCAACAAGTAGACCATAACCCCATGCTTTAGGTTTTACTACGGCGCCAGCTTCATGAGGCATCAACTTATACCATTCATACCCCGCAACCGCTGCTGCTACAATCATAAGTACCAACATTGGATAATGTGATTGCGTAGCAAACATACAGCTTAAAACAACTGCAACAAGTACCAATGCGGTAACAATCCGCTCTAACATTATAATTTCTCGATTTTCTCTTGCTGAATTTGTTCAGATGTTTTACCGAAACGACGTTCACGCCCTGAAAAAACATTCAGTGCATGATCGAATTCCTCGACTGTAAATTCCGGCCACAAAGTATCCGTAAAATACAGTTCCGCATAAGCTGCTTGCCATAACAAGAAGTTAGATATACGGAAATCTCCACCTGTACGGATCAACAAGTCCACAGCTGGCAGATCGTTTAGACTGACATATTTTTCGAACAAATCAACATTTATTTGATCAGCGTCAATTTCACCACGTGAAACTGCTTGGGCAACTTGTTTAGCTGCATTTGCAATATCCCACATACCACCATAGCTAATCGCAATGGTTAATGTCATGGTGTCATGATGTACTGTTTGTTGCTCTGCATCTTCCATTAAGGCAACTAAATGTGAAGGTAATCTAGAACGATCCCCTATAAAACGCAAAGCAATATTGAATTTCTTCATGCGAGGTATTTGCTCATGAATGGTTTCTTCAAGAAGCTTCATAAGCAGATCGACTTCATATTGTGGTCGATTCCAATTTTCACTCGAAAATGCAAAAACAGTTAAAGCACGGACACTAGTTTTTATACAATGTTCAACAATAGGATCAAGAATATTTTTACCTTCTCGATGCCCATCACCTTTTTGCATTTGATTTTTCTTTGCAAAGCGGTTGTTGCCATCCATAATGATGGCAACATGCTTAGGAAGATGATACTCTTCTGATTCGGTCATAAAATTAGACCTTCATCAATTCTGCTTCTTTCGCTGCAAGACGCTTATCTACTTCTGCAACATATTTATCAGTGATTTTTTGGATATCATCACCTGCACGACGCTCATCATCTTCAGAGATTTCTTTCTCTTTCAATAATGCTTTGATATCACCTAAAACATCACGACGAATGTTACGAATAGCAACTTTTGCATTTTCAGCTTCACTGCGTGCAACTTTCTGCATATCACGGCGTGTTTCTTCAGTTAAAGCTGGTAAAGGTACACGGATTGAATCAGCAGTAATTGGATTCAAACCTAAATCACTTTCACGAATTGCTTTATCAATAGCAGATACCATTGTACGTTCAAACGGTTGAACGATAAGCGTACGAGAATCTTCAACACCAACGTTCGCTACTTGGTTTAAAGGCACATCAGAACCATAGTAAGGAACCATTACCCCATTTAAAATTGATGGGTGTGCACGGCCGGTACGAACTTTAGCAAACCCTTGTTCCAAAGACTCAAGAGTTTTCATCATACGCTGTTCGCTGTCTTTTTTCAGATCGTTAATCATATGATCTTCCTTACTTATTTATTCAAGGATGTATATAACAAATTTAATTTAGCGCTAGTATAAAGAGCTTTGCAGCACACGTACATTATTTAGTAACGCGTGTACCCTCTTTTTCACCCATTACAACTGATAAAAGCGCACCAGATTTATTCATATCAAATACTTGCAATGGCACATTGTGGTCACGACATAAGCAAATTGCTGTTAAATCCATAACACCTAACTTCTCATCTAACACCTGATCAAAGGTTAAATGATCGTATTTCACTGCATCTTCGTATTTGCTAGGGTCTTTATTATAAACACCGTCTACTTTGGTTGCTTTCAAAATTAAATTTGCTTCAATTTCAATACCACGTAGACAAGCTGCTGTATCAGTTGTAAAGAATGGATTACCTGTTCCCGCAACGAAAACACAAACTTCGCCCTGGCTTAAATGACGGATTGCATCACGACTTGAATATGACTCTACAACAGTACCAATTGGTAATGCAGACATAAGACGAGTTCTAATGTTTCGACGCACTAATGCATCACGCATTGCCAAACCATTCATGACAGTTGCAAGCATACCCATCTGGTCACCTGTTACACGGCCAACCAAGCCATCTTTTTGTAACTGGCTACCACGATATAAGTTACCACCACCAACAACGATACCTACTTGCACACCCAAGCCTACCAAATGCGCAATAGAAAGTGACATCTGATCTAAAACTTGAGCATCAATACCCATATCTTTATTACCTGATAAAGCTTCACCAGATAATTTTAATAAAATTCGTGAATAACGGGGGCTGATTGTTTCCGCCATGATTTTGCTCCAAGACCTCTTAAACTGAATGCTTTTTGAATCGCGATTCGATTAGACCGATTTAATTTTAATTAACTTTGCAAATAAGTCGTATTCATCCGCATCGGTAATTTCGACTTCCAACATATCGCCTGGTTGAATCGTGCTCTTATCGATATCTTCTACAAAGACATTACCGTCAATTTCCGGAGCATCGGCATAAGAACGTGCAACAGCAACAGGATATTCATCTTCCAAACTATCGACTAATACAGTCATTGTTTGACCAATACGTTTTTGTAATTTGGCAGCAGATATTTGCTGCTGCACTTGCATAAAGCGCTCGTAACGCTCTTGCTTAATTTCTTCTGGCACATGATCTGGTAAATCATTTGCCGTAGCGCCTTCTACTGGTGAATAGGTAAAGCACCCTACACGATCAAGTTGAGCTTCAACCAACCAATCGAGCAAAATCTGGAAGTCTTCTTCAGTTTCGCCTGGAAAACCAACCACAAAAGTAGAACGGATTACAAGATCAGGGCATTTTTCACGCCATAATTTAATTTTTTCTAAAGTATTTTCACTATGCGCCGGACGTTTCATTAATTTAAGAACACGTGGGCTTGCATGTTGGAAAGGAATATCGAGGTATGGCAAGATTTTACCTTGAGCCATCAAATCGATTACTGCATCAACATGTGGATATGGATATACATAATGTAGACGAACCCAGATTCCAAGCTGACCAAGTGCTTCACACATGTCAAAGAATTTGGTTTTTACAGGTTGTCCATTCCAGAAGTCCAGCTTATATTTAGTATCTACACCATAAGCTGAAGTATCTTGTGAAATAACCAAAATTTCTTTCACACCTGCGCGTTTTAATGCGGCAGCTTCTTCTAATACGCTACCAACCGGACGTGATACTAAATCACCGCGCATGCTTGGGATGATACAGAAGGTACAACGATGGTTACAGCCTTCAGATATTTTCAAATAAGCATAATGTTTAGGTGTTAAACGGATACCTTGCTCAGGAACAAGATCAATAAACGGATTATGTTTAGGCGGTGCTGGCACATATTCATGTACAGCTTCCATAACGTCCTGGTAAGCTGCTGCACCAGTGACTTTTAAAACATTAGGGTGCATTTGACGAATTTTATCTTCGTCTTTACCCAAACAACCTGTAACAATAACTCGGCCATTTTCACTCATGGCTTCGCCAATTGCATCTAACGATTCTTGTACTGCAGATTCAATAAAACCACAGGTATTAACAACAACTAAATCAGCACCATCATAATCTGATGCAACTTGATAACCTTCAGTCTTTAACTGAGTTAAAATTCGTTCAGAATCTACCAATGCCTTAGGACAACCTAAAGAAACAAAACCGACTTTGGGGGTCTTCATGAATCTGCGCTCCACTTGAATGCGCGTATTGTATGTCTTTTCTCGCCTCAAGCATAGGTGGAAACCCCACTCTTTGTGTAATGCACCAAAATACAACCAATATTTGCACCAAAACTCAATATTGCACCAAGTTGGATCATGATATTATTGGTATATACATCCATATTTTTGACCAAAAGATATTAAGAACGATTTTAGAGCGCTTTAACTACGCTTGGAACCTGAAAATAATCCATAAACAAAGTTGGCGTACATTTTGCATCATGCATGTTCTATAACGGTGAAAACCGATAACTAATGAAGATGCCATTGCGCCATTTTAAGACAGGAACGATTCGCTAATGGATCAACACACACCTATCGACTATCGCCTTTTGGTAGACAACTTAACTACTGCGATTTTACTAATCGATAGTAACTTTAATATTTTTTATTTAAATTCTGCTTGTGAAGCACTTTTTGACATTAGTTTGCTTCGCGCTTCTGGACAACCGGTTTTAAATTTACTTCATGCCCCTGATGATACTTTTAATACGCATGAAGCGTTACTCAATACTCTAAAAACAGGACAGCCTTATACACGTCGTGAAGCTGTAATTAATGTTAACTTTAAAGACTTACATGTTGATTATACGGTTTCACAGTTAAATGCAGGCAAAAGCTACCACCCGCTCTTACTTATTGAGCTAAATCCAATTGATCGGATGTTGAAAATTTCTAAAGAAGAAAACCTAATTCAACAACATCAGGTGGCTAGACAACTGGTTAGAGGTGTGGCTCATGAGATTAAAAATCCTCTGGCTGGTATCAGGGGTGCAACTCAGTTACTTGCTCGTAGTTTAAATGACGAGAGTTATGCTGAATTTACAGATGTCATTATTAATGAGGTAGACCGTCTCACCAATTTAGCAGACACTATGCTAGGTTCAAGACAACTGCCGAGTTATGAAAATGTAAATGTGCATGAACCTTTGGAACGTGTACGCTCTTTAATCGCAAATCAAACCAAGAAAAAAATCAAAATTACGCGTGACTATGATTTATCTTTACCGGATGTAAAAGCCGATCGAGATCAACTTATCCAAGTCATGCTCAATATTAGCGTTAATGCAATTCAAGCTATCACAGAAAATAAATCTTTTTTTATAGATCAAGAGCCTGAATTAATTTTACGTACCCGAATTCAACGTCTAGTCACTATTAATGGTGTACTCAATCGCTCTGCGGTACGAGTCGATATTGAGGACAATGGACCGGGTATTCCCGAAAGCATTTTAGAGTCTGTGTTTTATCCTTTGGTTACAGGACGAGCAAAAGGCACAGGCCTTGGCCTGAGTATTGCACAGAACATCATGCATCAACATAACGGAATGATTGAATGCCAATCAGTTCCTGGAAAAACAATGTTTAGCTTATATTTACCTTGGGAGTCAGACCGTGTCGCGAAATAAAATATGGGTTATTGATGACGATCGCGCCATGCGATGGGTACTTGAAAAGACCTTTAAAGAAGAAGGATTTGACGTCACCAATTTTGAAGAAGCTCAAACAGCACTCGAACGTTTACATCATGATGCGCCGGATGTCATCTTAACTGACATCCGTATGCCAGGCATTGATGGGTTAACTTTCTTATCTAAAGTAAAAAATTCTCATCCCGATTTGCCAGTGATCATTATGACAGCGCATTCGGACTTAGAGTCTGCTGTATCTAGCTATCAAACTGGTGCTTTTGAGTATTTACCAAAACCGTTTGATATTGATGAAGCTTTAGCTTTAGTCAATCGAGCAATTTTACATATCAATAAATTGCAGCAGCAAGAGGCTACAAAAACTGCTTCTCCGCTACAATCGACAGAAATTATTGGTGAATCTCCGGCTATGCAAGAGGTTTTCCGAGCAATTGGTCGCTTATCTCAGTCGCATATTACCGTTTTAATTAATGGTGAGTCAGGAACAGGTAAAGAATTAGTTGCACATGCTTTACATAAACATTCACCACGCCGAGCCAAACCATTTATTGCTCTAAACATGGCAGCAATTCCGAAAGACTTAATCGAAACGGAATTATTTGGCCATGAAAAAGGTGCTTTTACTGGCGCTAATACTCAACATCAAGGTCGCTTTGAACAAGCCAATGGCGGCACTCTCTTCCTTGATGAAATTGGTGACATGCCATTTGAAACACAGACGCGATTACTACGTGTACTCGCAGATGGTGAGTTTTACCGCGTTGGCGGGCATATTCCTGTTAAAGTTGATGTTCGGATCGTAGCGGCAACACATCAAGATTTAGAAAAATTGGTAAATGAAGGTCGCTTCCGTGAAGACTTATACCACCGTCTAAATGTAATTCGTATTCATATTCCTAAGCTTGCACATCGAAGTGAAGATATTCCGATGTTAGCTCAACATTTCTTGGCTCGTGCTGGTAAAGAGTTAGGCGTAAGTCCAAAGATTTTACGTACCGAGACAACCGACTATATGCAGCAATTACCATGGCCCGGTAATGTTCGTCAGCTTGAAAATACCTGCCGCTGGTTAACCGTCATGATTACTGGCCGTGAGGTTTACCCAGAAGATTTACCTTCAGAACTTAAACAAGTTCCACTCCAAAAAAATAGTGAAGCTAGCCAACCTGCTCCATCTTTTGAGCGTATTTCTTTACATCATTGGGATGAGCTACTAAGTCAATGGGCAATTCAAAAACTCAAAAATGGCGAAATGAAGATTTTGGATATTGCTACACCAATGTTTGAGCGCACTTTAATTAATGCTGCACTACAACAAACTCGTGGGCGCAAACGTCATGCAGCCGAGCTATTAGGTTGGGGGCGTAACACTCTAACCCGAAAGTTAAAAGAACTAGGTATGGATTCTGCTGATGACGATGATGAGGATGAACACAAAGTAACTTTGTCTGAAGCTTAATAATCATTCGTAAAAGAAAAAGCGACTAAATCCATTAGTCGCTTTTTCTTTATCTTGATTTACATTGAAAAGACATGGTTAAACTAAAATGTGAACATACAGTTACATCATTAAAAACCTTCAAAATATTTCATAAATATTTGTATTTTAAAATATTTATTCAAATTAAATTTTATATTACTGTTTATCAAGCAACCTAAAAATATAGCGATGACCATCCTTAAAGATAGTTTTGTTATACTAGTTAAGCAGTATTAATTGTCGTTATTAAATTTTATGCATGATCCAGTCCTTGAGTCATATCATCCTATATGTGACAAACCTCAAACACGTCGCGGTGTAGAACGTCGTTTAGCACTATTGCTAAGCGCAACCGAACTGTTTTTGGAAAAAGGATATGATGCTGTCTCTTTAGATGACATCGTCAATCATGCTGGTGGTTCAAAAGCTTCTATTTATAAATACTTTGGTAATAAAGAGGGCTTATTTACTGCAATTTGCGATTACCGCCGTGAGATGTTCTTTAAAGATATTTGTATTGCATTTCAACCAGATCAGGCTTCTTTAAAAGAATACTTAATTCAAACTCTCATCCGTTTTTATAACCACATTATTCAACCTGAGCATATTGCTTTTTTACGTTTGGTTATTGAACAAACCCAGTGTAATGCAACTTTGAGCCAATATTTATACGAAAAATGCGCTCAAGACGTACAAAATACCATTGCTCAAGCACTACTTATTTCTCATCAGGCAGGTGAAATTACTTGTACCTCTCCAGATCACTCATCTCTCATGTATTTTGGGATTTTACGTGATATTGAGTGGCGTATGATTATGGGCATGCCACTGCCAACCAATGAATATGAAGTATTTGATTATATTCATTATTGTGTAGAAATTTTCTTAAAAGGCCATCATAAAGTCTAATTCTTTTGCATTTTGAAATGCTTATAGTATAGTAGACTTCTTTTTTCCCACATCCACCCAGCCAACAACAGATAATTGTTGTATTTCAAAGACAATTATTATGGAGTAGCTACATGGCTTTAAGACATTTCCTGACTTTACGTGATCTATCTACATTAGAACTCAATCGCGTTTTACAGCGCGCAAGCGAACTAAAAAAAATGCAACAAAGCAATAAGGTGTATCAACCTTTTGTTGGTAAAGTATTGGGAATGATTTTTGAAAAATCGAGTACACGTACGCGTATTTCTTTTGAAGCCGGTATTAATCAATTTGGTGGTAGCGCTATCTTTTTATCACCTCGCGATACACAGCTAGGTCGCGGTGAACCTATCGAAGATTCAGCACGCGTTATTTCAAGTATGCTTGATATTGTGATGATTCGTACGTTTGGTCATGACATTGTTGAACGTTTTGCATCTTATTCAAAAGTTCCTGTGATTAATGGTCTAACTGATGACCACCACCCTTGTCAGCTACTCGCAGATTTACAAACTTACATTGAACATCGCGGTAGTATCGAAGGTAAAACCGTAGCGTGGATTGGTGATGGCAATAATATGTGTAACTCATATATTGAAGCTGCACATTTAATGGGTTTTAAATTAAAAATTGCTTCACCCAAAGGTTTTGAACCTAAACCTGAATTTTTAGCAGAATTTGGTCATTGCGTTGAGCTTTTTGATAATGCTGAAGATGCGGCTGTAAATGCTGACCTTATCGTTACAGATGTTTGGGCAAGCATGGGGCAAGAAGAAGAACAAAAATTACGTAAGAACGCATTTGCAGCTTTTCAGGTAAATGAAAAACTGATGAGTCTTGCACACCCAGATTGTTTATTTATGCATTGTTTACCAGCTCATCGCGGTGAAGAAATTTCAGAAACAATGCTTGATCATAAAAACTCTGTTGTATGGGATGAAGCTGAAAATCGTCTACATGCACAAAAAGCTTTAATGGAATTTTTATTGAATGAAAATTTAAAAAAAGCTTAATCTTGATATAAAAGCAGCACCTTTAAGGTGCTGTTTTTTTTACTTCTATAAAATACTTATTTTTCTAGTTTATTTTTTTAAAATTTTTCATGATGTTGCTGAATATATAAACAGTCTATATTTCAACTACACTCTAGAATCGTGTATAACATTCTACACAATAAGCCAAGCCTACTCTTGTAGAGTGCGATTATGACAACCCTTGAAGAATCACTATCTCAAATCCCTGCATTTTCAATTATTCATGAACATTTGTTTAGTTCAGCACAACCTTCTATTGAACAGCTTAAACTTATTAAAGAGTATGGTTGTAGTACAGTTATCAATTTAGCTTTGACAAACTCACCAGATTGTATTGAAAACGAAGATCTGGTTTGTCTTGAGTATGGTTTAAATTACATTCATATTCCAATTGACTGGGAAACACCATCTTCTGACCAATGCTTACTGGTTTTAGATTTAATTGATCATTTGGTTCAAAATGAAATTGTTTGGTTACATTGTGCCAAAAATAAACGCGTAAGCTGTCTTATGTATGTCTACAGACAATTTTATATGAATATGGACATGCCTACTTCCCAAGATTTACTGCACGAAATTTGGGAACCAAATGAAACTTGGACAGGTCTTATCCATAGTATTACCTTACAGCTACAAGGCCGTAAGGCTACTTTAGAACTCCAGCAGTCTTTGCAACAAGCTGATGATTTAGTCTAATTAGAGATTAATACCGTCGCTGTTGCTAAAATTCCTTCTTGGCGACCAGTAAACCCGAGTTTTTCGGTAGTGGTCGCTTTGATGCTAATTTGATTTAAATCCACATTCAAAACATCCGCAATGCTTTGTCGCATCTCTAAATTATGTTTCGCTAATTTAGGACGTTCGCAGGCTACAGTAATATCAGCATTATTCAAACGATAACCACGGTCTAAGATTAGTTGATAAACGTGTTTTAGTAGTACACGACTATCTGCACCCTTAAACTCTGGATCGGTATCTGGAAAATGCTGACCAATATCTCCAAGCGCTAGTGCACCTAATAAAGCGTCACATAGTGCATGTAACACGACATCACCATCAGAATGTGCTTTCAGGCCATGCGTATGCGGAATCTGAATGCCAGCTAAAGTTACGAAGTTACCCTCTTCAAAGGCATGCACATCCATTCCTTGACCAATACGAATTTGAGCAACCATATAAACTCTTTCCTTCTATTATAAAAGCTTAAGAAATCTTGTATTCAACCGTTGTGTTTCGCTATAGTACACTTAGCAAAGTAGACTGAAAGTATAAGCGATCATGCCGTCGAATACTGATATGAATCAATTGAAAAGATTAAGTTTTGTCGTGACATTGAGTTGTTTATGCTCATCGCTTGTTTTTGCAGAATCCATTGACTGCTCCAACTCAAAATCAGAGCTCAAAATCTGTTCAAAAAACTTTAGCGAAGCACGAAAGCAACTCAACAACAAATATCTTTCTGCATACTTAGTTACAGATGCCCCATTACAGCTTCTACAAGATACTCAAACATTGTGGTTTAAACATACGCAACAATGTAAAACCAATTCATGTATTCAACAACAGTTTGACGTACGTGGTGATGATTTAAATTTTTATGCTTCACTTAAGCAAACCCTAACGCAGCATTATCTTAAATTTGAAAATGGGCACATTGCACCCCAACCTGTTCATTTACAAATCCATCAACTTGCTAAAGATAAAATCAAGATCGAAGGGTTAGCTTACCGTAATCCGAATAACCGAAAAGAAGCCCAAACTATTTCATTAATGGCTTATAGCTCTCCTGAACAGAAAAGTGAAATTTTAGATAACGAGCATAACTGCAAATACAAATTTGATTTTCAAAAGGCCTTACTTGTTGTAAAGACTCAACAAAAAGGCTGTGAGCGATTTACTGGTGTTTATCGACTATATGATTAATCGATATAAAATAAAAAAGCCAGTGCATCTACACTGGCTTTTCTTTTTAAGCTGGATATTTTTGTAGGATATCCTGACTCACCAAAACAGCTGTTGCTGCTGACAAAGTCCAACCTAAATGGCCATGCCCGGTATTATAAAAAACCCGTGATTGCTTAGACTGTTTCACTACAGGCAACATATTAGGCATCATTGGTCTTAAACCAGCCCAGGGCACAACATGCTCAGTTGAAATGTCAAAATTGCGGTTCACCCAATTAACTAAAGGCTGAATACGATCTGCACGAATGTCTCGATTGTAACCATTAAACTCAGCTGTACCTGCTATACGTAAACGGTCTTGTCCTAAACGAGAGGTTACAATTTTGGCACTCTCATCAAGTAAACTTACCCACGGCGCATTTTTAATACTTTTCTCATCTTTCAATTGGACAGTAATCGAATAGCCTTTCACAGGATAAACATTTACACGCTCACCAATCATGTCAGCCAATTGATAACTTCCAACACCACCACAAACCACCAGAACATCACCTTCTAATTGAAAGCTATCTGATTGAGAAAGATGCGGATGCTCAGCACTTGGCTGACAATTCAGTATGACTTTATCTGTATGACACTTAATATCAGTAACTTCTAAGCCAAACTTATACTGCACCCCATATTGTTTAGTCTTTTCAGCTAAAGTGGTTGAATATTTATGAATATCTCCAGTTGCATCGCTTGGTGTGTAATAACCACCAAAGTACTCACCCGTTAAAGAAGGTTCGATTGACTTCATTTCCTCAGGTGAAACTGAGTAGCGCTCCAAAGTCCCTTTATTCAAGACATCATTAACTCGCTTGGCAATATCATAGTCATCCTTAGTATGGTACATATGAAGAATACCGCGTTTCTCCAAATCAAATTGAAGCTGCTCTTTTTCAGCGACTTCAAATAAGCGCTTACGAGCAAGCAATGCTAGACGAACAGTTTCTATCGTATTAGCCTCATAATTTTTAATATGAGATAAAAACTCAACTAACCAGCTATATTTGTGCAAACTAAAAGAAGGATTAAGTAATAGAGGAGCATCTTTTTGCCTCATCCATTTAAAACCTTTTATAACGGTCGCTTTCTGGTTCCAGACTTCTGCATTACAAGCAGATAATTGCCCTCCATTTGCAAATGATGTTTCCATAGCTGGATAAAGATGGCGATCAATCACTGTGACTTGGTAACCTAATTGAGATAATTCATAGGCTGAAGTAACCCCTGTGATTCCTGCACCAATCACAATAACATGTGGCATAACAGACTCCTCTGAAATGCAAAAACATTTCATCAGTACAGCCCATCTGTCATTTGTACCTGAGAGTTTCGACCTAAATACTACCTTTTAGCATTTCGATCTTCCCCTTCGGTGAGTTTATGACTTATAAGTTTTTATTCTTCATGCTTATAAATCTTAAGCTGCTCTCCAGATTTTTTAATTATTACAGTCCTTTTGCCTGAGAGTTTCCGGGCCTGTTGCTCCTTCGGCGGGTTCTTAAGAACCTCTCTCCCGCAATAATTTTGTATTTATATAAGCAATGTATCTGCCACTTTTAAAAAAACGCATTCTTTTCTTGTAAACTTTTGTACAGCAATTCAATTAAATATAAAAGTATTTGATTTAATTACAAAAAAAGGTGAATTCTTTAAATTCACCTTTTGCCATTTATTAAAGCTTTCCTTCAAGCACTTGGTCTGAAACATGACCTTTCCACTGCTCTCTCAAGGTCGGTAAATAAAACTTCTCGCCAATTGTGACCAACTCAGCATCAATGAGTGCATGAATTTCGTGCATAAAAATGTAATCTAAGGCAACTAAAGAGAGTTGATGATTTTTTTGCGCTACTTTTTTTCGCTTCACTTGAGCTTGTTTAATTAACTCATTTGCAAAATTTTTATCTTTATATGTGGTGATTGCATTTAAACGAAGCTCAATAACACCCCAACCGGCTAACAATTTTTTGAAAATTTCAAAGTCTTTTGTCGTTGATTCCCAAGTGACATTTTCCAGATTATTATCTTCAGGCAAAACAGGTAACAGCAAATCACCAGTACTTGGAAAAATCTTTTTAAGATTTAACAGAAATTTAACAGGCTGATCACTCGGGTAATCATTAAACTGCACATGTTGTCTGGTATCTGTTAAATAAATCGAGAGCATTCAAAAATCCTTAGCTAAACAACTGTTTATTATGTGTTTAATTTCCATATCGCAAAATAAATAAAAATTAAAAACAATAGAAAAACAGGATAAGGTGGGCATTTTAACAATTATGGCAGCTTATTCAACTCTAAGTTGGTTTGATAAAGCTTAATTAAGAAATAATTACAATCTAGAAACTTGCAAATAAATCTCGTACAACTTCAAAAATTTAAAAATGCTATCTTTTAAATATATTATTTTTTAATCTACTGTTAAATTTAATGTTATAATACATTGATTTACTCAATTTCATCTGGGCTTCCAAAGAAATGAATAGATCAAAATTAATTTTATTATTTTTAAGTATTAGTACTTTTTCTTCTTCGGTGTTTTCTGAAACGATTACTTCTCCAATTAAACAAGAATTTTATGACCAAGAATCTAATTGCCATAGAAGTATGCTTGAGGTAAGTAACACTTCAAATCATAAGTTTAGTGAATCACAACACAATTCTTTTCACTCCGATTCTAATAAGCAAAGAGTAGATTTTTTTGAAATTGCCAAACAATATCAAGATGAGAAACCACAAAATACCTACTCGCATTTTCCTGACCCCACAGTGAACATGAGCGATCATGATCGAAGTCTCTACTATATTAGAAATCATGATGATATAAGCCTTAAAAGGGATATTCGTATTCAACAATATAGATCATTAAAACAGCAATACGATAAAGGAGTCATTTCCAATGATGAATACAAAGAGAAAGTTTATAAAATTTTAAAATAAGCTTTTATATTTTCTGAAGCCTTCTTTTTGATGGAAGGCTTCTATAATAGTTTTGATATAGATTGTTAAAAAAACTTTAAATAACAAAGATCCATAGTAAATAAGCAATAAAAATTAAACAGTTTTAACTGCTAAAAGACGCCAGACTATACAAATCTTCTCTACAAATAAAGGAGAGATCAATGAAGATTCGCGCTTCACGTACCTATTCAACTTATTCAAACCATTACTTTATTTCGAAAGAATATGAATGTAGCGTTATACCAGTAAAAGGAATGTGCTTTACTGATCTTGGTTTAACCGAAAATGGTGTGATTGAACCTGTAGAAATTAGTGAGGTCACTATAGACCCAGCCTCTAATTCTTATCATATTCTTTTAGCTAAAGACTCACATGAATATACAAAAGAAGAACTAAAAAGAAAGTTTGGAGAAATGAAAGTAAATGGCTGGGAATATATAGAAGATCTTCTGATGTAGCTTTTATTTTCAATCTCTAAGTTAAAGTTCTAGATTTAAGGTGTAAACATAATAGCCATCAGTAGTTTAACCGTACATTCTGTACATAATTATACGGCTGATGGCTATATAGATCGCTTATTTACTATTTGGCGAAACCATTTTTTCAGGTTTAACGACCTCATCAAATTGTTCTGCTGTAACTAAACCAAGCTCAACAGCCACTTGTTTTAAAGTTTTATTCTCTTTATAAGCAGTTTTCGCTACTTTTGCAGAGTTTTCATAACCAATAACCGGATTCAATGCGGTAACCAGCATGAGAGAGTTATGCAAGAAGTGATCAATTTTGTCACGATTAGGCTCAATTCCTACTGCACAGTGGTCATTAAAGCTATTACATGCATCACCAAGCAATTGAATAGATTGCAGTAAGTTATAAGCGATTACTGGCATAAATACATTAAGCTCGAAGTTACCCGAAGCACCAGCGACATTAATAGTCGTATCATTACCAAGCACTTGTGCAACCACCATAGTCATTGCTTCACTCTGGGTCGGGTTCACTTTACCCGGCATAATGCTTGAGCCTGGCTCATTTTCAGGAATGCGAATTTCACCAAAACCACAACGTGGTCCGCTTGCTAACCAACGAATATCGTTAGCAATTTTATTTAAACTTACTGCTAAAGTTTTTAATGCACCTGATGCAAAAACAGCTGCATCACGTCCTGCAAGTGCTTCAAATTTATTAGGAGCAGTAACAAATGGCAAACCCGTTAAAGCTGCAAGCTGAGCTGCGGCTTTAACAGCATAGTCAGGATGAGCATTTAAACCAGTTCCTACTGCTGTACCACCCAATGGCAACTCATACAAACCAGTTAAGGCTTGTTGTAAGCGTACTAAACCATGCTCAAGCTGAGAAACATAACCACTAAATTCTTGGCCTAAGGTTAATGGTGTAGCATCTTGCAAATGAGTACGGCCAATTTTAACAATATCGTGAAACTCATCGGACTTCTTCTGCAAAGTCGCTTTAAGCTGCTCTACAGCTGGAATCAGCAATTCATTAATTTGCAAACTTGCGGCTACGTGAATAGCTGTTGGAAATGAGTCATTGGTAGATTGCGCACGATTGACATGATCATTTGGATGTACTGGTTTTTGTGCGCCCAGCACTTCACCTAATTTTTGGTTGGCAATATTGGCAATCACTTCATTACAGTTCATGTTGCTTTGTGTACCAGAACCTGTTTGCCAAACTACGAGTGGGAACTGTGAGTCCCATTTTCCTGCAATCACTTCTTCGGCAGCGCCCACAATATATTGACTTAAATCTTGTGGTAACTGTCCTAACTCTGCATTGGTTATTGCTGCTGCTTTTTTTACCAATCCCATCGCTCGAATCATGGCACGGGGTAAACGCTCCTGCCCGATTTTGAAGTTCTGTAAGCTACGTTGGGTTTGTGCTCCCCATAGCGCTTCATTTGGAACTTCAATCTCACCCATAGTGTCATGTTCAATTCGTGTTTGCATAGAAACCTCGGTTATCTGGTTAAAGAACTCACGGGCTGAAGCAATTTTTGCTTTGGCTAGTTAATTTTAATATCGTACTCAAGCATTCCATTATTGTAAATAAGAATCATTATCTTATCTTCCATTTAATGTGTTTTGATAGAATCTCCATTCATCTTCAATCATTTGCTTTAAAGTTCGTTTCGGATTCCATTGTAATAAAGTTTTTGCTTTTCCTACATTTGCACCAAGTTGAGCCAATTCTTCATGCTTATAAATTGCCGATTGTGTCGGAATTTCAGCTTGGGTCACTTGTGAAATTTCATCTAATAACTGACGAATTGAATGTACTTGGTTATGTGCAATATTAAATGCTTCACAGCAATGGGTTTGATCACGTAGCCATAGTAGAGTTGCACTTACAGCTTCGCATACATCTAAGACATGTAGAAAACTACGCTCTACAGTATGGTCTTCGGTAGACACTTGGTCTTGTAATTCAATTAAATCACGCTGCATGGCTGCTACTTGCAATGCAAGCGGTACAATATTTTTAGGAAGCTGCGCAACATACTCACCTAATACACCATGCTCAAAAGCACCTACAATATTTGATAGGCGTAAGATCGCAATTTTCCATTCATGATCAATTTTATAGGTATCACGGATGATTTCTTCAATCATCTGTTGAGATTTGATATATGGATTTGGATAAGCGTAGTTGAAATCTTGTGTTTCACTCAGTTCTAAATCAGATTTTCCATAGACTGCCAAGCTAGATAAATGGATAAAATGACGGACTCCTGTACGTTGCATCGCACGTAATAGACTCATGATGCAACTGACATTATCGTTATAATATTCGAGCGGTTTTAAGTTAGATTCTTCAATGGATTTAAAACCAGCGGTGTGAATGACTGCATCAATTGAGTATTGTTCAAATACCTTATTCAATGCAGGTGTATTACGTACATCAAGTTTAACAAACGGAACGTACATACCAGAGATGTATTCTAACCGCTCAAGCGTTTGCAAGGTCGAGTTAGCCAAATTATCGACAATAACCACTTCTTGGCCTTGAGCCAACAGACTCAATGCAATATGTGAACCGATAAAGCCTAAACCACCTGTCACTAAAATCATTGTATACTTACCTTTCTCTTAATGTATCTACGCCCATTTAGACGTATGACCATAGTGAATTCTCAATGAGTACATTACTACTAATAACCTCTGCTCCTACTTCAATCCATGCTTGGCATGCACTTGGCCTTGCTCAGGCACTCAAAAGTAAAAATGAAGACTTTCGTGTATTCTTTTACCAAGATGGCGTTCAAGTTGCGAATGATTTTCAGTGGGTTCCTGACGACCAGCGTAATTTAACGCATGAATGGCAAAAGCTCGCGATCCGACTTCCTGTTTGCGTTAGCGCTGCTCTTGCACGCGGGATTACCGATGCAGAAAATGCGAGTCGCCATCAACTTAGTCATCACAACCTAGCGAGCAACTTTGAGTTGGTTGGACTAGGTGAACTTGCTGATGCAGTACAGTCAGCCTCTCGTCTTCTTCAATTCTAAGTTACTTTGTTAACTTAGATTGTTGCTTTTAAAAGGTATATTGTGTGAAAACTGTACTCGTTATTTTGCCCCAAGCCAATCTAACCAGCCTACAAGTCAATGAAAGCCTCGCCGCTACTATGGTTTTAGCAACCTTTGGCTCACCAGTCAAAGTATTATTGAAAGATGCAGCTCTTAGCCTCTTACAAAATGAACATAACTTTGACCAGTTGCAGCATGCTTTTAAAATTGCTTCAAACATGGTGGATAGCTTTGAGTTTTATGATTTAAGTCCAATTCTTGTTGAGATCAAAAATAAACAGCATCCTTTTGTTCAAAACAGTGAGCAGGAGCTAGAGTTTGTTCAGTTAGATACTGAACTCATTCAATCTTTCGATCATGTCTTATATTGGTAGATAAAGGTGTAAATTTAATGACGCAATCAACACTTTATCTGGTGCAAGCTTCTTATCACCATACCCCTCGTATTATTGAAGAACTTGAAAAGCTTTTTCATCAAGACGATCAGATTGTTTTTATGGGCGATTCAACCGCACAGCTTTCCGTAGACATTTGTCAGCAGTTTGGCTCAGTTTCTTGTTTATCTCATGAAAAAGATTTAATTGATGCAGAAACCTTAGCTCACGTTAAGGTATTGAACTATGACCAGTTTGCGGATCTGGTTTTACAATTTAATCGATGCATTTCTTTGAAATAATATAGTTAGGCTCATTTTTATGAATTTAGAATTAGATCAAGATGGTCATTTAGTCGACTATACGATTTGGAATCCAGAAGTCGCACAGGAACTCGCCAAATCTCTCGATCTTGAATTAACAGATTGGCATTTTGAAATTTTAGCTGCGGTTCGCCAATTTTATCAGCAATTTGGGCATTCTCCTGCAACCCGCCCTCTGATTAAGTTTTTAATGAAAACCGTCAGTCCAGATATTAATAATGCTGTTTTACAGCAAAAATTTAATACCGGTTTAGTTGCTCGCCATCTCAGTCGTTTGGCAGGTATTCCTAAACCGGCAAATTGTTTATAAATTTTTATGCGAATTTTTTAGCGGCAGCGACACATAAAATTGTTACTGCCGTTACCATTAACATCGACCAACTTACATGTTCATGTAATAAAAGTGCAGCAATCGCGAGTCCCATTAATGGTTGTAAAAGCTGTAGCTGGCTAATTGCAGCAATACCGCCTTGTGCAAGTCCTTTGTACCAGAAAAAGAACCCGATGAGCATACTAAATAAAGATACATAAATCAGCCCTGCTACCGCCGATGTAGATACATCTTGAAAGGAAACGGGCATATAAAAAAGAGTAGCAAGCAGCATAATTGGTAAAGCTAAAATAAGCGCCCAACAAATCACTTGCCATCCACCTATTTTTTTCGAAAGTACTCCTCCTTCTGCATAGCCAAATCCGCACAAAATAATTGCAACAAGCATATATAAATCGCCGATGCCAAAAGATGCTTCACCCGACAAAAAGAACATATAGATAAAAACAACCAGACTGCCTAAAATTGCAAATATCCAAAAAAATAAATTTGGTTTTTCTCCACCTCTCACTACTGCAAATATGGCAGTAGCGAGCGGTAGAAGGCTAACAAAGACAATCGAGTGGGCTGCGTTCATATACTGTAGAGCAAGCGCAGTAAATAAGGGAAACCCAACTACAACGCCTAAAGCTACAATAGCCAGTGGCCACCAATCTTGCTTCGCAGGTCTTTTTTCCTTAAGCAAAAAGATAAGAATTAAACCCAAAACTCCTGCAATGACAGCTCTTGCTGCTGTTAGAAAACCAGGCTCAAAACCTGTTACCGCAACACGGGTAGCCGGTAATGAACCTGCAAAAATTGCAACCCCAATAAAACCATTTACCCAACCGTTCATAAACTTTTGCATATTATTCTCCACAACTATACGAAGAATTTAAGCTGTGATATGGTGTCAAAACCAGATACAAAGCAGTACAATTTTAAAAAACTGTTATGTATAAATGAGCAGTACAGTCGAGATAATTAACGTGAACCAGACAAAAACAAAAATCGAACTTGTTATTTCACAGATTGAACAACAAATTAAGAATCGCTCTTTAACTCCGGGAACTCGACTCCCCTCTGTGCGCAAGTTGGCCAAAGATTTAGGTTTTTCTATTTCTACGGTTGTCGAAGCTTACGAGCGATTAATTGCCCTAGGTAAAATTGAATCACGTAGTGGTTCCGGCTTTTATGTAGTGGGACCGCTTGCCCCTTTAGCTTTGAGTGAATTAGGCCCTAAATTAGATCGCTCTATCGATCCATTATGGATTTCACGTCAGTCCTTAGAAGCAAAACCTGATGCGTTTAAACCCGGTTGTGGCTGGTTACCAAATGACTGGATGCCACTTGAGAGTATTCGCAAAGCTTTAAGATCTGCTACACGTAACGAAGATGATAACTTAATGGGCTATTCGTCACCTTTAGGGCTGCCCGTATTAAGAGATTTACTGGCTAGGCGAGCACAAAATAAAGGTATAGAGGCAAATCTCAATCAAGTTGTTCTAACCGATTCAGGCACTCAAGCTATTGATCTGGTTTGTCGTTTTTTACTTAAACCAGATGATGTAGTTCTAATTGATGACCCATGTTACTTTAATTTTCATGCTCTACTTAAAGTTCATCAAGTTAAAGTTATTGGTATTCCATACACTCCAAATGGCCCAGACTTAGAGGCATTTAAAGAAGCGATTGAGATCTATAATCCTCGGCTTTATATTACAAATTCAGGAATACATAACCCCACTGGCGCAACGCTTTCACTCTCGACAGCTCATCAATTACTGAAGTTGATTGATCAATCTAATTTAATTGTGATTGAAGACGATATATTCTCGGATTTTGAATATACTCCAGCTCCACGACTTGCAGCCCTAGACAACCTTTCACGCGTGATTTTTATTGGAAGTTTCTCTAAAACGCTCTCTGCCTCTATTCGCTGCGGCTACATTATTGCGAAACCAGAATGGATTGATCAGATTACCGATTTAAAAATTGCTACCAGTTTTTCTCACAATGGACTCTCAGCCAAGATTTTACACACAGCTTTAACCGATGGTTCATACCGTAAGCATTTAGATTTATTAAAAGTTCGTTTAGCTCAAGCCATGCAAGAAACTATCGCGAAACTTAAATCGATTGGGATAGAACCGTGGATTGAACCCAAGGCTGGAATTTTTGTGTGGTGTCATCTACCAGAAGGTGTAGATGCAGCGAAAATTGCTCAGTTTTGTCTGAATCGGCAAGTGATTCTCGCCCCGGGTAATGCCTTTAGCCAGGCCCAATCGGCAGGGCAATTTATCCGTTTTAATATTACTCAATCAAATCATGATTATATTTATAAGACCCTTGCAGAAGCACTTCTACAAGAGTCGTTAGAGAACCGAGTTTAAGCCTGTTTTTGCTTTTGTTCCATATAAGCAAAATAACCCGGCCCAGCCGAAACCTGAACTTGCTTTGCATGTAATGGCTCACGGCATACTGAACAGACCATAACAGGTTCAAACTTATGTCCACATGTTTTGTGGCGATATTCCAAAGGTTTGCCTAAACCTTGATCCATCCATTTATCTGCCCAGTTCGCCATAGATAAGATAATTGGATAAAGCTCAAAGCCTTTATCAGTGAGACGATATTCAAAACGCTCCTGACGGTCAAAATAAGGAGCTTTGACTAAAATTTCGTATTCAACCAACCTTTTTAAGCGATCAGAAAGGACATGACGAGTGACACCTAATGATTTTTGAAAATCATCAAAACGGCGAATTCCCATAAAAGCATTACGTAATATTAGCATCGTCCATCGATCACCAATCACTGATAGCATGCGGGCAACTGAACAAGGCTGATCACCGATGTCATCCCATTTCATCTTTATGCTTTCCTCAATATAAAACTGGCCTATTTGCCATATTATTTATACCCTAAACCACTTAATATGTTATATGCAATATAGAGCTTAGAAATAAGTTTTCAGTATATTTATAAAGCTTATTTTTTAAAATAACAGTCACTAAAAATAGATATAAAATATAATTAATCCATCCGTATGGATTAATTATATTCAGCTTATTTATAAGTTAATTTGAAATAAAGATTCCCTTTAGCACAGTTCCTGATGCTAGTTTTGTACTCGCAGGAATACGGACTAGACAATTGGCTTGCATAAGATTACTCAGCATATGGGACTGCTGCTTGGCCAAACCTTTTACCCTAAGTTGTCCTGCATCAAAATAAGCATACATTCGTAAAAAACGCTCACGTGTATCTTCTTTTAAATCATGCTCTAAAATTGCGGTAAACCATTCTGGTCCGCGTCTATTGCCCTGCAATGCATCAAGCAAAGATTTTCCGTAAATTTGCATTGCGACATATACCGCAGCTGGATTGCCCGGTAAGCCTAACAAATAGCAAGAATGTTGGGTTTGTGAATTATGGTATTCGGCAAAGAATAAAGGTTTACCCGGTTTTTGTTTAACTTTCCAAAAGATTTGTTCAAACCCAACTTCGAAAGCACAGGGCCGTACAAAGTCGTAGTCTCCTACCGACACTCCGCCAGTCGTTATAACAACATCATGGCTGTCTTTTAGTTGATTAAAGTAATGGGTGACCTGCTCTGCTTCATCTGCTACGTGAATGAGTTCGATATCTAAACCATAATCTTCAAACCAAGCTTTTAGTAATGGGCCATTTGCATCAAAGACTTTACCTTCAGCTAGATCTTCTACTGTTTCGGCAACTTCATCACCCGTGATCAAAACAGCGACTTTCGGTGCACGATAGACTTCAACGGTTTGCACACCCGCCATACTTAAAGCAGCCAAACTTCCAATATTCAAAAGTTGTCCTACTTGAGCAAGCAACTGCCCTTGCTGGATTTCCTCTCCAGTAAAGCGGATATCGGCTTGAGGACGTATATGTTTCGTTAAACAAATTTCTTGGGCCGAAATAACCGATACGATTTCTTGTCGAGCTACATGCGTTGTCCCTTCAGGAATTTTGCCGCCCGTAAATATACGAATTGCCTGACCTTCACCGAGTATGTCGTGACTCTCACTTCCGGCACGAATCTCACCTGTGACTTGGAACTTTTGATTATTCAAATCTTCTGCATGGCTACAAAGTGCATAACCATCTACTGCACTTTGAGAAAAGCTAGGTAGATTAATTTCAGAGTAAATCTCTTTCGCAAGATAGCTACTTAGGCTATTTGTTAGAGTCTTTTGAATAGAGCTTAAGTTTTTAGGCTTATTAATAACTAAATCTAGCGCTTCATCTATACTGATTAATCCACGCTCAGCGCCACAACCTGACATTATTCATAGCCTCCCGGATGTGGTAAATCACGGCAAACATCAAAAATATGGACTAATGCGGGTAAAATAGCAGCCATTGACTCACTTGCTCCACCACGGCTTCCCGGTAATGTCACTACTAACGAACGGTCAATAAACCCTGCTACTCCGCGTGACATAGCAGCATATGGCGTGCGTTTTTGTCCAAATGAGCGAGCGGCTTCCATTAAGCCATCTAATTTACGTTCTAAAAGAGGCTCTAGCGTATCAACTGTAATGTCACGCTTACCAATTCCTGTCCCACCCACGGTCATAATACAAGCATACGATTTGGTGAGTTCTAAAACCAATTCTTTCAGATCATCTGCTTCATCGGGCAAAATTTGGTAATGGATCGGATCAAAGCCAGCTTCAGTTAAAGTTTCAACCACAGATTTTCCAGCAGTATCCGGCTTTCTACCCGCTGCTACGGTGTCTGACAAGACAATAACCGCAGCCGAAACAGGCTGACGCAATACCCGTTTAAAATGGGATTTTCCGCCTTTTTTCTTCAGTAGTTTACATTGATCCATCCAGAGTTCTTCTGGTTCACAATGAGGCTTTAACATGTCATAGATAGTTAAGCCTGCAAGGCTTGCCGCCGTTAAAGCTTCCATTTCTACGCCAGTTGGACCAATAGTTTCAACAACAGCAATAATTTTTACAAAGTCATTTTCCAATTCATATTCAACATCTGCCCTATAAATCGGTAGCGGATGACATAGTGGAATCAGCTCATCAGTTCGTTTGGCTGCCAAAATTCCTGCAACACGTGCTGTTTTTAGGGCATCACCTTTTTCCGTGTTTCCTTGTCTTAATAGTTCAATACAGTGCGGTGGTGCATATAAAATCGCTTGTGCTTCGGCAACACGATAACTTTCCGGCTTCATTCCTACGTTTTTCATTATTTATCCTAGTGTTACATATTTCAGTGTGAGTGCTCATGGCCGGCATGATGATGGTGATGTTTGTGTTCGTGCGGTGCATCCTTACGAATACAACAGCCCTCTACATAATGACTTGTGCCATCTGTAAAGAACTCTTCTTTAAAGACAGGCACTTCATGTTTT
Organism: Acinetobacter sp. 1130196; assembly: GCF_000588095.1. NCBI lineage: Bacteria > Pseudomonadati > Pseudomonadota > Gammaproteobacteria > Moraxellales > Moraxellaceae > Acinetobacter > Acinetobacter sp. 1130196. The sequence goes on from NZ_JFWX01000022.1 coordinate 41,755, forward strand.
ACCCATTCGACTGCTTCCTCACATGCTTGAAAAGCTTCACGACGATGGGCTGCATACGCAATCGCAATAATGGCAGTTTCACCAACATCCAGATATCCAATTCGATGAACCACTCGCACATAAGATACCTGATACTTTTTCTCAATTTCCAGTTCAATTTCACGTATCATTTTTTCTGCAAGCGGTTTATAAGATGTATATTTCAGCGCCTTTACCGCTTTACCTTCGTGGTGATTACGAACCGTACCCATAAAAATATCAATACCGCCACATTCAGGAAAAGATTGAATCGGATCAAAAGTATCTAGACTTAAAGCCTGCTCTTGTATTCTTGCGAACTCTTTCATGATTCACCCTCCAGCAACGGGTGATAATAAAACCAAAGTGCATGGCTCACTTAAGACAGTTTGTCTAGTTATGACATTGTCACCAATTGCACATGCACATTTTTCCATGGCTTTTGTAGATTCCGGATGCAATAAAATAATTTCATCCAATACATCTTTAACCAAACTATGATTAGGACAAACTAACAAAAGATTTTCAGGAAGCAATTTTTCAATTGCACCAAATGCTTCGACTTTAATTTGGATAGATTGTTGCATTTATCCCCCAAGCATATGCATGCTGATTTTACGGGTTTGTTGATGTTGTAAGGCATGGAAACCTTTTGCTTTATGCCAGATATAAGGATGAACCAAATTCTTTAAATTTTGGATATATATACCGTATTCTGGGCTATGTTGTTTGCTTACCAGTACTTGAAGCTGAGGCTTAATATTTAAACCTTGCGGCGCAAATAAACAGTTATATAGTTCGCCTTTTGCGGTAAGTCGTATACGGTCACATTGATGACAAAATGAATGCGTAATTGTGGAAATAATTCCTAAATGGTAGCTATCGTTAATTAGATATTGACGCGCTGGCTCATGTTGCTGCTCGATCACTTGTACCGAATAATACGGTTGCAATACCTGTAAAATTTCAGCCTCGCTTACCACATCTTTATTTGACCAAAGTACATCACCATCAAGCGGCATAAACTCGATAAAACGTAAAGGAATATGATGAGCAATTGACCACTTCACCATAGGTAAGATTTGATCATCATTTTTATCTTTCATTAATACGCAGTTAATTTTAAAAGGCAGTCCTGCATCTTTAGCAGCTTGAATACCCTCAAGAACCGGTTCTAACTTTTTCTTAGTGAGCTCTTTAAATTGAATTGAATCAAGACTATCTAAACTAATGTTTAAATCATCTAATCCAGCGTCTTTTAGCTGTTTGGCATGTTTAGCAAGATAATGACCATTGGTAGTCATCGATATACGTTTTAAACCTAATGCTTTTAAGGCCTGCAAATCACGAACAAAATGAACAATGCCTTGACGCATTAATGGTTCACCACCCGTAATGCGAATACTCTCGATACCTTGCTGCACCATAAAATGACAAAATTGAAAGAGCGCTTCAAAACTAAGCAAGTCCTGTTTATTTAACCATTCTGGATGCTCAGGCATGCAATATACACACTTAAAATTACAGCGATCAGTTACAGAAATTCGTAACTTACGCTTGATACGCCCATATTGATCTTGCAGAAGGCTTGGCGCATTTTCAGAGTGATATTGTTTCATCATTTGCACTCATATCGAGAACATTTCAAATCTTGCGAGCACCGATTATGAACAATCAAATACAAAAAATTGTATCTTAATAGTGCTTTGTTCTTTAATAGCAAAATTTGTTCCAGCTCTACTTATTTTCCATAATATTTAAATTTTTTATAGACTTTTCACCGCACTACCTTAAGAACAATTAAAAAATAAATCTCGAGTTAGCGCGGTAAAATCTATGTTTTACTTGATTCTATTTCTAACACTTTTCTAGACGGATGGGTACATATTTATGGTACGGCGTTTTCGACAATGGATCACAATGTTCAGCAGAAATAAGTAAGTTTAATTGTGGCCCAATCGGTGCTCCATTTTGAAAGCGCATACCGTAGCCATGTGGCAGTGACACAACACCTCTTCTCATCCCATCATCTAACTCAATAGCTACCTGAATTTCTCCATGCTGTGAGATACATTTAAGCTGCCCTCCTGTATCTACATTTAAGTGCCTTGCGTCTTCGGGATGAATACGCAGTGCACCTTCTGCATCTACTTTTCGCCAAGCAGGGTCACGGTAAATTTGGTTGGCGTTGTAGCTACGTCGTTCACCTGACAAAAGGATGAAAGGAAACTCTTCAACATTAACGTTATGGCTTTTCAAGCTTGCGAGTTCACTTAACATCTCGGGAATTGCAAGACGTATTTTCTTATCTTTATAAGCCACCAGTTTCCAGACTTCGTCATATTCATGTTGTGATAAAACCATACCTGAACGTTGCTTTAATATCTGCTCAAATAGTTTGACACCTTGTGTTAACGGATTACCTTTATAACCTGCACGGCGTACTGCTTTGGTATGTAAAACAGCATATTGAATAGATAGCGGCAATAAAAAAGCAACTGAATCTGCAGAATTGCCAAGTCGTTTGCCAAGAGTTCGATAAATAATAGAGGCAGCAAAAGGGATATATTTTTTATGTCGTGCCAAGGTAAGGCCTAACGCCGACAAGTATGGTAAGTAGGCAGTTTTTTTCGAGTCGACCGCAGCTATTTTTTCTAAAACTGGGAAACTCTTCGGAATAGCATTCATAGCTTCCAGTAATCGAGTATAAATTTCGGCTTCCGGTAAAGTATTTGCTTGAGCAGCCAAAACGGGATGACGCAGATGAAAACCATTTTTAGGAAATTCCAAGTTAAAACCGGTAAATTCCCATTTTTCAAACTGAGTATGAGCAGGCAAAATATAGTCGGCGAGTCTCGCGGTTTCTGTCATCGCAACATCGACTACAACCAACAAATCTAATGCTTTAAAGGCTTTTTCATAGGCAGGTGTATCAGGGTAAGTTAATAGTGGATTACAACTATCTACAAACACAGCACGAATTCTCTTTTCCCCTGCTTTTAGGATTTCATCGGGTAAAATATTAGGTGGAAAAAACCCGGAAATCGGGAACATTTTATGGTAAACGCTACGTCGATATTTTGGTTTTCTTTCATCCGTATCGGTCAAAATTGGAATAAACATGGTATGCAAATTATTGGTACCTTGTTTTCCAAAGTTCCCTGTCAGCAAGTATAAAAGCTTTTCTAAATAACCATTTAATGTTGTATTCAAAGTATGTTGAATACCTAAATCGATACGTACACAGCCTCTTTTTGCTTTGGCAAACTCTCGAACCACTTGATAAATCAAATCGATAGGTACAGCAGCTTTAGCAATATAGTCTTCAATCGGGACATGGTTAAATGCAGCTTTTACGTCTTCAAACCCATGTGTGTGCTGCTCAATAAACGCTGCATCATAAAGCTTTTCTTTAATAATGATCGCAATCATGGCCGACATTAAAAAAGCATCTGTTCCCGGTTTTAGCTGTACGTGAATGTCTGCTTGTTTTGCTGTTTCGGTAACACGCGGGTCGAACACCACCATGGTTCGGTTCGGATCTTTCTTAATATGTTTTAGCGTGTCTCGTGCGTTAGGAATACCGTGTGCTTGAAACGGATTTGTTCCAATAAAAAGTACGTAATCTGCATGTTCAACATCTTCTGTCGTATGGCAAGCCTGACTACCGAACAGGCGTCCATTGAGCCAGAAATCACCTGTTTTTTCTTGAGCAAGTGAGTTATATGCATAATAACTTTTCATAGCCAATAAAAGTTGTCGGCCATAAGCTGCGCCGAGGTGGTTACCCTGACCACCGCCCCCAACTGAAGCAAAAGCAGTACCGCCAAATTTATCTCTAATCTGAACCAATTGATCAGCAATTTCTTGTATCGCCACATCCCAACTAATTTCTTGAAATGAGCCATCTGGTTGGCGTTTTAAAGGTGTGGTTAAACGGTCTGCATGTTTCTGGTAATGCTGTAATCTTGCCGCTTTTTGGCAAATGTAACCTTGAGAAAATGGGTGCTCAGGATTACCTTTAATTTTGACAAATTGGTTATCTTGAATTTCTACGCTCAAACCGCAGTTTCTTGAACATAAAATACATGCGGTCACATCTGTTTTACTTTGCTGAGCTGCATCCATCATTTTTCTGGCTCCGTTTATTTTTATACATCTGGCTAGAACGAAAATAACAAGTTCCAAAATAGAACTTAAATTCTAAACAGTCAATAACTCAAAATTTAAAAAATGATTTCAGATTATCAATGTAAATTTTAAATCGATATGATTGAAGTTCTAATTTGTCGAAAAAATCTCTTTAAATGCTTTAATTTGTTTGTATTGTTGAAGTTCATCTAAAGAATTAATGCTATGGAAAAATAAGTTCTGCTTTTGAAAAATGGCTACTTGTGCATGTAAAAGTTTAAAGCAATTTTTTAAACTCAATTGTTGCTTATCAATTTGCTGCTCTAAAACCTCTAGACTTTCACGTTTTAACAAACAAAATGGGTATAAGGCATCTCCATTAATTGAAACGTAAGCTGCCTGAGCCTGTTTATTTTTGCGAAGTGCACTGTGTAATTTCGCAACGACTTGCGTAGGTATGTAGGTCACATCACAAGGAATAAACAAAACATAATCTGCTCGTACATGAGACCATGCACTTTTCATCCCCATAAGTGGACCGAAAAAACCTGAAGCATCATCTTGAAAACATTTAATATCGGGCACAATACTTTGATAGATTGAATAGTCTCGATGACTATTCACCCAAATTTCAGATACTGAAGATTTTAGCTTTTGGTGAATCTTAAGAAGTTGCGTATCGCCATCGAATTGCTGCAACAGCTTATTTAAACCATTCATACGGCGGGCTTGTCCACCCGCCAGAATGACCAGATCAGTTATGGGATATCCCTTATTCACACTTCTACCTCTTGCTGGCAAGCTTTAATTAAGCCACGGATTTCAGGTAAACATGATCCACAATTGCCACCAGCTTTTAAACAAGCAGTGACCTGTTTTTCATGGGTAATGTTTTGTGTTTTTATTGCTTCGATAATTTTATTCTTACCTACTTTAAAACAACTACACACCAAAGGCCCATCATTATTGGTAGCCGACATTGGCATACCTGCTAGTAAAGCTTTACGGTGCAAGGCGCTCAAACGTTCTCGTTTAAACAGACTTGCTACCCAGTCACGGTCTGGCAATAAATCTGGCGGTGCAATATATAGACTTGCAATTACAATGCCATCTTTCAAAATAACGCTATGGCTCAGCTGTGAAGAAATATCTTCTATGCTTAACCATTCAAAGGTTTCATCAGCAAATGGCAAAAAGCTTTTCAGATTCTTTTGAGTATCATGAAAAGTTTGGCGGTCTGCAAGTTCATAGCGATTGGTTTTCACCATTTTGACTTTAGTCCACCATGCACAGTGATGCAGCGATTCTTGAATATGCGAATCGTATCCTTCACGAATATAGAGCACACCTTGCCAAGTGGTATAGAACGGTTGAATAGTTACAGGCGTATGTTTGAACTCAGGTTCACCTGAAATTGCATCAACTTCTGGATTAACGACTTTACCAATACGGGCGTCGGATGCGACCTGTTCAGTCCAGTGAATCGGTGCAAAAATTTGCCCACGACGGACACCAGATGAGAAGGTCGCGCGTAGTATACAACTACCCCATTTCGAACGAACTTCTACCAAGCCCTGATCACGTACACCAAACTTCAATGCATCACTTGGATGAATCTCACAGAATGGTTCAGCACGGTGACTGGTTAAATTTGGCGACAAACCAGTACGGGTCATGGTGTGCCATTGGTCACGAATACGCCCCGTGTTCAAAATGAGCGGATAATCTTCTGAAATTGCATGTACCGGATTAATTGCAACAGTCGGAATTAGTTTTGCCTTGGTGTTTTTGTGACTAAACTGGCCCTTACCAAACAGTTGTTGAACAGCTTTAGCGTCTTGTTTTTTATCCCATACTGGCCATTGCACTGGTTGCAGAGCATCGTACTCAGCAGCACTTAGGCTCATTAAACCTTTTAAGTTGAAATAACGGAACGTATCAGTTTGCTCACGTGTTTCAATGTCCCCATTATCTTGTGCTGACAAAGCTGCATGTTCATTGAAAATATCAACAGCACTCGTAAAGTCAAAACCTTTAAAGCCTAATTTTTTCGCAACTTGACTCACTGACCACCAATCTGCTTTTGCTTCACCCGGCGCAGGTAAAAAAGCACGTTGACGTGAAATACGACGCTCAGAGTTAGTAACGGTTCCATCTTTTTCACCCCAACCTAAAGCTGGAAGCAAAATATCGGCGTAAGCCGTAGTATCCGTATCGGCACAAATATCTGACACAACGACCAATTCGCATTTTTCTAAAGCACGTTTCACCTGATCGGCATCTGGTAAACTTACCACCGGATTGGTTGCCATAATCCAGATGGCTTTAATTTTTCCAGCTTCAACAGCACGGAACAAATCAACTGCTTTTAAGCCAGCTTGAGTTGCAATAAATGGACTGTCCCAAAAGGTTTGCACTACTTTTTGATGTAAAGGGCTATCTAAGTCCATATGGGCAGCCAGCATATTAGCTAAACCACCCACTTCTCGGCCACCCATAGCATTGGGCTGGCCTGTCATTGAAAATGGCGCAGCGCCGAGCTTTCCAATTTTGCCTGTTAGTAAGTGACAGTTAATAATGCTGTTGGCTTTATTCACGCCCTGACTTGATTGATTCACACCCATTGAAAATAGCGTGATTACCTTTTCAGTCTGCGCAAATTTCTCAAAGAACTGTTGCATCTTATCGAGTGCAATTCCTGTACGCTTTGCCACATATTCCACATTAGCTTCTGGCTCGCTGCTTGCCAAAACCTCTTGCAAACCTTCGGTATAAGCATCTACAAAAGCCTGATCGGCATGACCATTTTGATATAAATATTGGAATAGACCGTTAAACAATGCGACATCTTGACCCGGTAAAATCGGTAAATGTAAATCCGCTTGTTCACAAGTACTGGTAAAACGTGGGTCAATCACCACAACAAACATATCGGGATTGTGACTTTTAGCCTGCATAATCCGTTGATACAGTACAGGATGGCACCATGCGGTATTGGAACCAACCAAAACTACCATGTCTGCATGTTCAAAATCTTCATAACTTGCAGGGACAAGGTCTTCACCAAAACTACGTTTATGAGCTGCTACCGCAGATGACATACAAAGCCGTGAGTTGGTATCGATATTTGCAGTGCCCAAATAGCCTTTTACAAACTTGTTCACCACATAATAGTCTTCAGTCAAAAGCTGACCTGAAACATAAAATGCAATGCTGTCACGTCCATATTTGTCGATACAAGACTGGAATTTATTGGCAATTTTATTGATTGCTGCATCCCATGTCGTTACAGTCCGATGCGACTTACGACCAAACATCGGTTGAAGTAAACGTGTTTCTAATCCCAAAGTATCCGCAAGTTGGCTACCTTTAATACATAAGCGCCCAAAGTTGGAAGGATGCTCAGCATCCCCCTCAACTTGCACCACAGGTCCTTGAGGTTTTTCTTGAACGTTTACACTAACACCACAACCTACACCGCAATATGGACATGTTGTTTTAGTTGTTTTTGCAACATGGTCGGAGCTATCGATTTCAACGCTTGGAATACTATTCATAACTGCTCCTTTCCCTATTTAGCCTGCATTTTTTAATGCAAAATCTCGACCAAATAGCAGCTTATTTCTAAATGAAGAAACAGGAGTTTGATCTGCAATTAACTCTGCATACCACATGCCATCTTCAGTATCTCCAAACAATACTGCACCGATTACCCGATCGCTTTGAATGATGATACGTTTATAAATCTGGCGTTTTTCATCGTTCAGGATAATGTCTTCATAATCATCTTTCGGTTCAAAATTGCCCGCCGAGAATACATCGACACCACTGACTTTTAACTGAGTTGGTACGGTTGGTGCCTTAAAAGTTAAGCTGCCGTGTTCAGCCAAATGCGTCGAGCAAATAAAAGCTTGGCCCCATAGTGGCTCAACTAAACCAAAGGTCTGTCCACGGTGTTCAATACACTCACCCACTGCGTAAATACTTGGGTCAAATGTTTGCATGGTGTCATTCACCAATACACCGCGATTGCAACGTAAACCAGCACTTTGTGCCAAAGTAATATTCGGGCGGATACCTACAGCAAACACCACAAGGTCAGCATCTAACACTGTGCCATCTTTCAAACGGATTTGTTTGACATGACCGTTTTCATCACCAATTAACGCTTCTGTATTGGCTTCGGTAATGATTTGAATACCTTTTTGTTCAATGCTATGACGTAATAACTGGCTCGCACGACCATCAAGTTGGCGTTCCATAATACGGTCCATCAAATGCAGGACTGTGACATTCATACCGCGTTGTTTTAACCCATAGGCAGCTTCTAAACCGAGTAAACCACCACCAATCACCACTGCATTAGTTTTTGAACCACAGTATTCAATCATGGTGTTAACGTCATAAATATCGCGGAAAGTTAAAACACCTTTTAGGTCAATACCCTGAACTGATGGAATAAATGGTGCCGAGCCAGTTGCCAGAATTAAACGGTCATAATCAACTGTCTGGCCTTTTTCGGTGTAAACCACTTTACGCGGACGATCAATTTTTACGGCTTTATCACCAGCAATAAATTTAATGCCTTTATCGTCATACCACTTCGGTGGATGCAACATAATGTCTTCAATGGTTTTTTCACCCGATAAAACCGGAGATAGCATAATACGGTTATAGTTACCCCATGGCTCTTCACCAATCACCGTAACTTCATAACGGTCTGGTGCCATATCAAGTAAATCTTCCAGACAACGCATCCCTGCCAAACCATTCCCGATCAGCACCAGTCTAAGTTTGTCTTGTGATACCCCTGTATTGGTAATATAAGTTTTTTGCGGCACCGCATTGATCCAAACACGGCCATCAACAATTTTGCTCGGGTAAACCGCCAATTTTTGGTCTTTATCTTCTAAACAACGGCCCGTAGCTAAACTGAAATGTTGTTTATAAATTGGTGATGCAACCACGCGTTCGCCTTGTAAATCACCAATAATCCCGCGGCTCATCACATTCGCTTGGCTAAACGGATCTTTATTGCTCAGTACATAAACGCGTTTTTCATGCCCCACACGGAAGATTGCAACCGCTTGACCGCTCACTAGCGCTCCTGCACCAGTGTTTGGAGTTAAATCATCGAGTGCACAAACGTCAATCCACTGATCATCAGGAAGCATATTTTTGTCTTGTACAATATTCATATAAGTTCCCCTTTATGCTTCAACCATTGGAATACGGTCTTCTGAACGTTCAGCTTCGGTTAATGGGCGGATTTGACCACGTTCAGTTGTAAATTGAATGTGCGGATCAGCTTGTTCATTCGCTTCTGCATTGATATAGGTTTGGAAGCGTTTACGAACTTCTGGGTTCTCGACAGCTGTACGCCATTCGTCTTGATATGTACCAATAATGTGTTCCATACGGCGCTCAAGCTCGGCAGCTAAACCAAGAGAGTCATCAACGATCACAGATTTAAGGTAGTCTAGACCGCCTTCCATGTTGTCACGCCATACACTGGTACGTTGTAAACGGTCTGCCGTTTGAATGTAGAACATAAAGAAACGGTCGATATAACGAATAAGTGTTCCTTTATCGAGGTCAGATGCAAGTAATTCTGCATGACGCGGTTTCATACCACCGTTACCACATACATAAAGGTTCCAACCCTTTTCAGTGGCAATCACGCCTACATCTTTACCTTGCGCTTCTGCACACTCACGTGTACAGCCAGACACTGCCATTTTCAATTTATGCGGTGAACGCAAACCTTTGTAGCGGTTTTCAAGTTCAATCGCTAAACCAACCGAGTTATCTACCCCGTAACGGCACCAAGTGCTACCCACACAAGATTTCACTGTACGTAACGACTTACCATAGGCATGACCAGACTCGAAGCCCGCAGCATTTAACTCTTCCCAAATGAATGGAAGCTCATGAACTTGCGCACCAAACATATCAACACGTTGACCACCAGTAATTTTGGTGTACAAGTTATATTTCTTTGCAATTTGACCAATCGCAATTAAGCCATCCGGAGTGACTTCCCCACCTGCCATACGCGGTACAATGGAGTAAGAGCCATCTTTTTGAATGTTACCTAGGTAGTAGTCGTTACTGTCTTGCAGACCTGCATGACTTGGCTTAAGTACGAAATCATTCCAGCAAGATGCCAAAATATTTGCTACGGCTGGTTTACAAATATCACAACCTAAACCGTGCCCATGTTGATGAATCAAATCATCAAATGTCTTGATTTCATTGACACGGACCAAGTGATACAACTCTTGACGCGAGTACGGGAAGTGTTCGCAAATGTGATTGTTAACAGTCACGCCTTGACGCTGTAACTCTGACTTCAATACTTGAGTCACTAATGGTGCACAACCACCACATGCTGTTGCTGCTTTGGTGCATTTCTTTAATGCACCTAAAGAGGTCGAACCATCGCTAATTGCTTGGCAGATGTCTGCTTTTGATACGTTGTTACATGAACAAATGGTCGCGCCGTCTGGCAGCAAATCGACTCCGCTACCACCAGATTTTCCTGCTGATTGTTCAAAGCCAGGCATGATTAAGCTTTCAGGAACTTCAGGTAAAGCCAGACCGTTTAACATCATTTGTAAAAGGTCGTTGTACTCTTTCGCATCGCCCACTAAAACCGCGCCCAGCAATTTGGTTTTGTCGGCATTTACAACAATCTTTTTATAAATCAGTGCATGCTCATCTGCATAGAAATAGCTTAATGCACCCGGAGTCATGGCATGAGCATCACCGACCGAAGCAACATCAACGCCCATCAACTTCAACTTGGTGCTCATGTCTGCGCCAGCGAAGCAATGACACTCTTCATCTAAAATATGTTTTGCTGCAATACGCGCCATGTCATAGCCCGGTGCAACCAAGCCATAAATTTTATTTTGCCAAAGCGCACATTCACCAATGGCATAAATGTTTTGATCAGATGTTTGGCAATAATCATTAATTACAATACCGCCACGCTCACCAATCGCAAGCCCGCTATTTCGCGCTAATTCATCACGTGGGCGGATCCCCGCAGAGAATAAAATCACATCAGTTTCGAGTTCACTACCATCGGCAAACTTCATCACATGAGTGGTATTTACACCAGACTCAATAGACTGAGTCGCTTTTTGTGTATGAACTTTTACACCTAAATCTTCAATTTTACGGCGTAAAACCTTACCCCCTAAGTCATCAATTTGAACTGCCATCAAACGTGGTGCAAACTCAACAACGTGCGTTTCTAAATCTAAATCACGTAAAGCTTTGGCTGCCTCAAGTCCAAGTAAACCACCCCCAATTACTACACCTGTTTTTGCATTGAGACTCGCTGTACGAATCGCATCTAAGTCTTCAATAGTACGGTAAACAAAACAGTTTTCACGGTCATTACCCGGAATTGGTGGAACGAATGCATATGAACCAGTCGCCAGCACCAACTTGTCATAACTAATAACATCACCATGATTGGTTGTTACGGTTTGTGCAGCTGTATCAATCGCTACTGCTTTAGTATTTAAACGTAGGTCGATGCCATACGCATCGGCAAAATCAAAACGTGCTAAAGATAAATCTTTTGCCGATTTCCCTGAGAAGTATTCAGTCAAATGTACGCGGTCATATGCGATACGAGGCTCTTCTGCGAGAATTGTGATTTCCAGTTCATCATCTGCTTTTTCTAAAATGGCTTCGATGAATTTGTGGCCCACCATACCATGACCAATCATTACCAATTTCATAGTGTTTCTCCTCAAATCACGTTGCTTTTAAGCTGCGTTCTTACGTTCTCAAATAGACATTGTTGTTTTGCCTTGTGCTCTACCGAGAAACGTATCAACATCACAAAGCGTATAGCTGCTTGGAATCCATTTTTTCCACTCGTTGACGACACCCAATGCATAGCAAAGTTATAAAAACAAATAAAAAAAGCGAGCCCCCTCATAGAGAAGGCTCGCATCGCTGGAACTGAAAAATTAGTTAATTCAGATGTAACTTTTTTATGCAATAAAAATAAAGACATAACCTTCACTCCGACTGAACGTAAATTCTTTATGTGTGCAGTTGCACTCACAAATTCGATCAGAACGGACATCGTTGGCCGTCTTTAAAACTTATGGTCGTCTTCGACCTGTAATTAACTAAGCATTTTGCATGCCAATTCTTTTTAAGATTAATATTAATAATTTTTTATTATTATTTTCAATTATTTAAACTAAAATACCTTTTCATCCATAAAGAAGATTTAATTTTTCCTGCACTATTGCTGCTCCTCTATATGGTTTAAACAAAAATAAGTTTTGCCACAAAATGAATCGTATTTTTGCACCAATATCGATCAAAACAATGCTTTAACATAGTAAAGGACCACTCATGCCTGATTTTTTGTTTAAATTTGGATGGCACTAATCTTGCTTAAAACTTAATAACAAAAAACGCGTCGAATTGGCGCATTTTCTTAGCCTGATTTTCTGAACTTATGCCAAAACTCAAAATAGCTCTTATCGATGATGATCATGCACGGGCCGACTATATAAAAAACAGTCTGCTTGAAAATGACTTTGAAGTGGTGGCCTGCCTTACTTTGGACCACTTAAATATTTTTCGTCTTGAAGATTTACAAGCCGATGTCATCTTGCTCGACATGGATCATCCTCATCGTGACATTATTGAAAGTTGTGTGAGTAGCTATGACCTACCAACTGTTCTATTCACTAAAAATTCAGATAAAGACACCATCAAACAAGCGATAGATGCAGGTGTAACGGCTTATATTGTAGACGGCATAGACCCTGCCCGCTTACATACCATTTTAGAGATTTCAATTGAGCAATATAAAAAACATAAAAAGCTCGAAGGTGACTTAAAAGAAGCTCAAACCAAACTGGCAGATCGTAAAGATGTTGAAAAGGCCAAAGTGCTACTCATGCAACTGCATGGCTTACCTGAAGATACGGCTTTTCAATTACTCAGAAAAAATGCCATGAGTCACCGTATAACGATTGGAGAAATGGCACGGCGTTTACTTGACGCTCAAAAATTACTAAATGATCAACTAAAGGATGAATAAATGAGCAAATTAGAAAAGACTCAATTGCAACTCGGCTATATTCCTTTACTTGATTGCATCGCTTTACTGTGGGCAAAGCAGCAAGGTTTCTTCGAAGAAGTCGATTTAGATGTTACCCTAGTCAAAGAAGCATCATGGGCAAGTCTACGCGACCGTTTAGCTTTTGGTTTATTAGATGCTGCACATTGTTTATCTGCTATGCTACCCGCTGCAGCTGTGGGTGCAGACCAAATTGGTATTGCACTGCAAACCCCTCTTATTTTAAGTAAAAACCGTGCCTTTATTAGCTTAAGCCAAAAATTAACCCATCAACTGGCTATTCAAGAAAACGATAATGCACAAACTACCGCCCAAAAAGTGACGAGCTACATTAAAGAAGATAATGCTCTATCCTTAGCCCATGTATTTAAACATTCAATCCATCATTATTGTTTAAGAGAATGGCTTGCGTTGGCAGATTCTAAAATAGCTCAAACGCTCAAACTCAAAGCACTTCCCCCACCGTATATGGTCGAAGCTTTAGATAACCATGTGATTGATGGTTTTTGTGTGGGAGAGCCGTGGAATACACAAGGAGAACTTTTAGGCTTAAGTAAAATGGTTTGCTCAAGTCAGGACATTATTCCCAATGTGGCAGATAAAGTTCTCGCAGTAACACAAGAATGGGCCGAACAACACCCTCAAACCTTAGTTGCACTTACGGCGGCAATTATGAAAGCTCAAAAAGAATTGAGTAATTTAAAAGATTTTACACCTGTCTTAAAGTTATTGGTCGAGTTCGGGATTGTCCGATTTCACTGTTCTGAAGAAGTGCATGTTGATAAATACCATATGATTCAAAATATTGTAAAGCACTTGGTTAAAGAAAATGCTGCCCCGCAACCTGAAGACTTTTATTGGTTATTTGAACAAATGCAAAAATGGGAAAAGCTTCAATTAGCCCCTGATCAAATCATAGAACTGAGTGCGCAATGCATTCATCTCGATTGCTACAATCAAGCCAAACTCTAAAAAACTTAAGCTCATTATAAAAAAAAGCTGTCTTTATTAACAAAGACAGCTTGAAAGACCCATAAGACAAATGCGTTATACGCATTACTATATTTAAAGGACTCAACTCATCCATTAAATATAGTTCTTATGCTTCCGATCATAACCAACTAAAACTTATCATTTTCAGACATTTCCATATCAATAACTGACAATTCAGCAGTCTTGCATCCTTTTTATAATTTCGACGAACAACCTGAACTCCCCTAGATATTAGTCTGTAATTTTGTTAACTTGATTATGTTACAAATTCAAAATATGTATTTGGGATTAATAAATTGGGGGGCAAAGAAATGATGAGAGAAATCTCACACCGCGAAGTTTATGCACTGGTTGATATTAACAATTGTTATGTCAGCTGTGAGCGACTTTTCAACCCTAAACTCAATGATAAACCTGTAGTTGTTTTATCTAACAACGATGGCTGTGTTGTTTCACGTAGCGAAGAAGCAAAACTCTTAGGTATCAAGATGGGAGTACCTTGGTTTCAAATTGAAAAAGATGCTTTAAAAGCTGGTGTTCAAGTTTATTCAAGCAACTACACTTTATATGCCGAGATGTCTCGTCGCTTTTTTGCTGTCCTCGGTGACTTTTTCTCTCCAGATGACTTAGAAGCTTACTCTATAGATGAATGCTTTATTCATCTCACCCCTTACCTTCAGTCTATTGATATATCAGATTACTGCAGTGAGGTGAGAAACACTCTCCTAAAATGGTTAGGCTTACCTTGTTGTATTGGTATTGGATATTCAAAGACACAAGCAAAACTTGCCAATCACTATGCTAAGAAAATTAAAAGTTTTAGGGGAATTTGTAATTTTATCACCTTAGATCCATTAATTATAGAAGATCTCATGCAGCACACATCAGTCAAAGAAGTGTGGGGAATTGGCTATCAATTGGTCAAACAACTACAAAGTTATGAAGTGTACTCCTGCCTAGACTTAACTTTTGCCAATGAACACCATATGGCAAAAGCATTTTCTGTGGTCATGGCACGTACCATTCGTGAGCTAAAAGGCCAATCCTGTATTCAACTTGACGATCCCGCTATTCCGACTAAACGGATTTTAGCATCACGAAGTTTTGCTCAAGCTTTATCCAGCATTGAGATTATTAAACAAGCACTTATTTTTCATCTTAATCGAGCACATCGCCGTTTAATGAAACAAGAACAACTTTGTTCCTGCATTCAGGTCATGCTTTATGAAAAAATCGATAAGCCACCTTATAAAAAAGCCATTTCTCAGGCTATCGGTCTTCACTATGCAACAGATGATTTATGTATACTAACAAAAGCTGCAATGCAGCAAATCGATGTTTTATATAAAGAAAATAAAAGCTACATAAAAATTGGCGTGTTATTTTGTGGTCTACATGCACGTCAGCAACATATTGATGATTTATGGCAGCCTTTAGAACTTATTCATCAAAGACAACAATTGATGGAAACTTTAGGTACAGTCCGTAAGCGTTTTGGTAGTCATTACTTACAAGTCGGCTATCACTCACGTAACCCATCTTGGCAAATGAAACAATGCCATCGCTCAAAAAATTACCTAACTCGCTGGAATGAAATGTTAACGATTGAAGATGCTCACGACCTCGTTACACAAAATACATGAACTGTTTTTGTCAATTCGGTTTAAAATAAGCTCCGTTAAATTACTTGAAATTTTGTCATTTTTTAACATTGCTAATTCGTCGCAAAATTTACAATATATAAGCCGAATTTGGTGTACCCTTTCTGCGACAATTAAAAGAAATTATAAAAAACTTGTAGAAACATATGCCATAATAAGCAAACTTTGCAGACATCTTGCAAAGATTATTTGCAACTTTAGAGCTGGAGCAATCTGAATGAGTTCGACCATTTTGGTAATTCATGGACCGAATTTGAATTTGCTGGGAAAACGCGAACCAGAAGTATATGGTCATCTTACCCTAGACAATATCAATCAACAACTTATTGCTCAAGCTAAAAAAGCCTCTATTACACTAGATACTTTTCAAAGCAACTGGGAAGGTGCCATTGTTGACCGTATTCATCAGGCACAAACAGAAGGCGTAAAACTGATTATTATTAACCCTGCTGCCCTCACTCATACTTCAGTTGCTTTACGCGATGCCTTACTGGGCGTTGCTATCCCCTTTATAGAAGTACATTTATCAAATGTTCACGCACGTGAAGCTTTCAGACATCATTCTTATTTATCAGACAAAGCAATTGGCGTGATTTGTGGTCTAGGCGCAAAAGGTTACAGCTTTGCTCTCGATTACGCTATTGAAAAAATTCAACCATCTAACCCAAACTAGTTCAGGAATAGTCGCCCATGGATATCCGCAAAATTAAGAAACTCATCGATTTAATGATTGAGTCTGACTTGCAAGCGATTGAAGTTAAAGAAGGTGATCAATCGATCGCTTTAACTCGTCGCAATCCTGTCGTTGCTGCGGCTGGTGTAGCACTTCCGGCAGCTCCTGTTGCTGAAGCACCTGTTGCAAAAACACCACGTGGAGCAGTTGAAACTTCTCCTATGGTTGGTGTGTTCTATGCTGCTCCAAGCCCAGGCGAAGCACCATTTGTTAAAGTAGGTCAAACAGTATCTGCTGGTGAGACTTTGGGTATTATCGAAGCAATGAAAATCATGAACCCGATTGAAGCAACTCAAAGCGGCGTGATTGAAGAAATTTTAGTGAAAAATGGTGAAGTGATCCAATTCGGTCAACCTTTATTCCGTTATCGCGCGTAATACCTCGGGGACAACTATGTTGCAAAAAGTTTTAATTGCAAACCGTGGTGAAATCGCTTTACGAATTACCCGGGCTTGCAAAACATTAGGAATCAAAACTGTCGGTATCTATTCAGATGCTGATAAAGATTTGATGCATTTACGTTTCGTTGATGAAGCAGTATGTATTGGTCCGGGTGCAAGTAGTGACAGCTATTTAAATATCCCGGCAATTATTACTGCTGCAGAAATTACTGGTGCTGATGCAATTCACCCAGGCTATGGCTTTCTTTCAGAAAATGCCGAGTTTGCTGAAATTGTAGAAAGCTCAGGTTTCACATTCATTGGCCCTCGCCCAGAACATATTCGTTTAATGGGTAACAAGGTTTCTGCAATTGTTGCAATGAAAAAAGCTGGTGTACCGACAGTACCGGGTTGTGACCATGCAGTAACTATCCACAATGCTTTAGCTGAAGCGAAAGAAATCGGTTTCCCGCTTATTGTTAAAGCGGCAGCTGGTGGTGGTGGTCGTGGTATGCGTATTGTTGAACGCGTAGATACATTACTTGAGTCAGTTCAAGCAGCTCAACGTGATGCAGAAATGTGGTTCGGCGATGATACAGTGTACATGGAACGCTTCTTACAAAAACCTCGCCATGTCGAAGTTCAAGTTTTAGGTGATGGTAACGGCCATGCGATTCATTTATATGATCGCGACTGCTCATTACAACGTCGTCACCAAAAGGTGTTAGAAGAAGCTCCTGCTCCAAATCTACCAGAACAAGCACGCGCTGATATTTTACAAGCTTGTGTTAATGCATGTCAGTTAATGCAATATCGTGGTGCTGGTACATTTGAATTCTTGTTCGAAGACGGTGAGTTCTTCTTTATTGAAATGAACACTCGTGTTCAGGTTGAGCACCCTGTAACTGAAATGGTGACTGGTGTTGACATTATTGAACAGCAATTACGTATTGCAGCTGGTTTAGGCTTAGAGCTTCAACAAGAAGATATTGAAGTTCGTGGCCATGCCATTGAATGTCGTATCAATGCTGAAGATCCAACCACTTTCTTACCTTCACCAGGTAAAATTGAAAGTTTTTATGCGCCAGGCGGTGCAGGTATTCGTTTAGATTCTCATATCTATCCTGGATATAGCATTCCACCTTATTATGATTCAATGATTGCAAAATTGATCTCTCATGGTAAAAATCGTGAAACTTCGCTTGCCCGTATGCGTCAAGCGTTAGACGAAATGATTCTTACAGGAATTAAAACCAATATTCCTTTACATAAAGATCTTATCTTGCAAGATAAAAACTTCTGCGAACAAGCAATGGACATCCATTACCTTGAAAAACACTTGTTGAAAAAAGTGGAAGAAGAAAAGAAAGCTGAAACTGCATAATATGTATAATAAAAAAAGCCTCTTACATAAGAGGCTTTTTTTATTAATTCAAATTTATGGCAACATGCGACGTAGTGTTGCAAAGCATTGCTCGCCTTTAGCAGTTGAGCAGAAATTGATAGTATGGTCATTTTTCCATTGCACAAAATACTGGGAAACATCACCAGTCTGATCTTGCTGCTGACCAGAACAATCAACTTTATTATTATCAAACTTAATCTGCATCACTAGAGCTGATAACTGCTCTTTAGGGTCATCAGATGGTTGATATTCATAAATACCATATGACCATTCTTCACCGCTTTTAATCACCACATCATTACTACTACGGAAATTATAGTACTCTACACATTTTTTATTATTTGGAATCTCCATTCCCCACAATCCCATAATTTCAGGACGCGTAACAATACGTATAGCGTTAGGATTACTAGCAGTGCGTACGGGCTGTTCCGTTGGCTGTTGAGTCACTGTCTCAGCCATAGCAAAACCAGAACAAGCCAATAATAATCCCATAATATAAATATTTTTCATAGATTTATTAATCATTAAACGCATGGGTTTAAGTTAGCACATTTTTTTAGAAAAACATTGTTTCATAACCATATAAAAACAATATTTTTCAACCGTAACGAACCGATACTTCTCATCAAACAATTTTTATCTTTAACTACTCATCCCTAACAATTTTTAGCAACATTTGATTTAAGAAGCTGGCTTTTCAATCTGTTTAGGTAGCCAAAATACAAAGCACAAACCTAGAAGCACTACTAATGCAGCAATCATAAAAATATACTCACCAGTAAGAATTTTCCAATAATGACCAGCTAGAATACTTCCAAAGGCAACTCCAAGTCCCCACATGGTGCTATAAAAAGCCTGACCTCGACCTTGCTGCCCTATTGAAAAGTTCTGAAAAATGAGACGCATTGCAATAAGATGAAACAAGCCAAAACTAAAAGCATGTAAGCACTGTGCAAATAACTGACCTATAAAATAATGAGAGAAGAGAGCCACCAACAACCAGCGTATGCTTGTTAAAACTAAGCACATGGCAACAAGACTACGCCACGAAAAATATTTAAAAAACGTAGCGGCATATGCAAACATCACAATTTCAGCAATCACTCCCATTGCCCATAAAAAGCCAATTTCAGTCGTACTGTAATTTAAAGATTTTAGAAAATTGCTATAAAAACTATAAAAAGGGGCATGTGAAAAAAGAAGAATAAATTCAATAGTAAAAAAAGCAGCAACTTCTGGACGCTTTAACACAGGCAATAAAGGTTCTAAATGCTTTTGTGAAGTAGGAGCCCCTTCTGGTTCACGAATCGTAAAAGCCCAAATAAATGCAAGCGATGCTATTATGAGTAATAAAATAGGCAACATAGAGATTGGAATAATTTCTAAAATTGCACCTATGGTAAACACACCTACAATAAAACCGACCGATCCCCATTTTCGAATTTTTCCATAAAGTTTTGCCCTTTGGTCGCCCAACCAAAATAAGGTTACCCCTTCAAACTGAGCCAAAATTGCATTTTGGAAAAAGCTAAAAATAAGCATAAGTAAAGCGACAGATTGAAATGTATTGGGAACTATAAAGATAGCCAACCATATACAAGCTTCCATCCAAGTTGCGAGCCGCACCAAAAGCATTCTTTTACCAGATTTATCTGCGATCCAGCCCCAAACTAAAGGCGCAAAGAATCGCGTCACAATAGCAATAGATGATAAGATACCTATCTGCTGATAATTAAACCCTTGATCTTGAAGATATAAATTCCAATACGGCATGAACGTGCCAACGATGGAATAGTAAAAAAAGTAGAATCCACCGAGTCTGGTTTGAATTGTAAGTGATGGGAGCAACTGATAAACCTTATATCTTCAATAAGTTAGAATTTCAGATAGTTGTATGTATATCTACATTAGCACTTACTCGCAACTCAACAATCTACACACAACCTCAAAAGGATGCATCATCAATTGCATATTAAGTAAGAATACACATCAATTTACTGACCGGCGCAATTCTATCATCTAGATAAAAAACTAATAGCTTTATTGCTTTTTAAAATACAAAGCATAAAGCTATCACTATCAATCTTTAATCAAATTTTAATCTCACTTCTTCAATTTTTAGGTCTAGATAATCAATTTATTAAAAGGCTTTTATGTGAAAAGTTTGGCTATAGATAATTAAACAATGGGTAACTTTATTTAAAAGTAGATATACTTCACGCCAAAGTTTGTTCGATACTTCTCAACATGCCTAACACCCCTAGCTTTTGGCGCAGTCTTTTCCGTCTCGTACATATTTACGCTGGTATTTTTATTGCCCCATTTATATTTATTGCGGCATTTACAGGTCTTCTATATGCAGTTACTCCTCAGATAGAACAATCTATCTATAAAGATGCACTATATGTTCAGCCTTTAAATAAAGATATGCACCCACTAAGCCAACAGGTTGAAGTAGCAAAAAAAGCGATGCCCGAATCTGCACAAATTACAGAAGTTAGGCCAGCACCAAGTTCCATACAAACAACACGAGTCATTTTTTCTGATAAAGCTCATCATTTATATAACGAAGCTATTTTTGTAGACCCTTATACCCTTTCTATCAAAGGTCAGCTTGCTGTATATGGAACCAGTGGAGTATTACCATTTCGCACATTCTTAGATCAATTGCATAGTAATTTATTACTTGGAAAATGGGGACGTTTTTATAGTGAACTTGCAGCAAGTTGGCTCGGCATTTTAACTCTGACCGGACTATACAGTTGGTGGAAACGTCATCAAAACTTCAAAATTAGACAAACGCAGAAAAACTATTTATTAAAGTGGCATAGTTCTATTGGCTTGACCTTATTACCACTTTTATTGTTCATTGCGATTACGGGCCTTACATGGTCCCAGTGGGCCGGTGATAATATTCGTATTGCTCGTCAATGGCTAAATTGGCAAACGCCAACCTTAGCCACAACTTTAAATAATGCGCCATTATCAAAAATGCCTCATGATGAACATAAAGAACATCATGGTATGGTCATGGAGACTTCGAATTTAGAAATCATGCCAACCGAATTCGATTCTGTATTAGCAATTGCTAGAGCAAATGGAATTCATTCAGCACAAATACAAATCAAACCTCCTGTTGATGCAAACCAAGCTTGGACTGTTACTGAACTACAGCGCAAATGGCCAACACAGGCAGACAGTGTGGCTATTGATATACATAAACACAAAGTCATCGATAAACTAGCTTTTAAAGATTATTCATTATTTGCAAAACTTACACGTTGGGGAGTCGATGCTCATATTGGCGTATTATTTGGATGGGTCAATCAACTAGTACTCGCTTTATATGCACTCGGGCTATGTTTTATGATTATTTATGCATATAAAGCTTGGTTTAAAACCTCTAATTTAAAAATTACGACTAGCCATTTTGTAAGCCAAACTTTATTGGTATGGAAACGCGCAAACAATCAACAAAAAATAATCACGGCCCTTACACTTATTATTTTAGGAATTATTTTGCCCATTTTCGGATTTAGCTTATTAATCACACTAGTGATATTACTAATACGAAAACAAAGCTCTTTAAACACTAACTAAAACTCATGATACTTGCCAACTCACCTCCTTACTTTAAGTGAATAGTGAATTGGCAAGTAACTAATAAGTCACCGTAACAACTATGCTGTCTGAATAGTTACCAGGTGTACTTGAAATAGAAGTTCCTTGTGGAATTTTTCCATATACATTTGAAATTTGACTAGTGCCAGATCCTGTCTTTGACACTCCTCCAGAACCACCCACAGCAGTTATACCACCTGTAGTATCCCATACTGTGCTATAAGCAGTATCTTTGTATAACTGATAAGGAATGTATTGACTGCTTCCATTGGTCATACGTCTAAATCCACCGCTTATACGATTATTGCCATCCCCCAAATAAATGCTATAAGGTGTTCCATTGTTGCAAGTTGCATTAATCGCACCTTGAGCCGTGTAGTCACGACTTGTTGTACCAATATCACCAATATTGCCAAAATCGACATTTGATGTGGAATCTAACTGACAGAAACTTGGTACTACATAGTTAGCTGTAATCGTCATATTACCCGAGTCCCAGCCACCGCCACTATCACCCTCACATACACTGCTTGAATTTGCTTGCATGTCCCAAAATACTTGAACGGAGCCAATATAAGTCCCTACCGGATAGGCTGTTAAAGAGCCCGATCTTGCTGGAACTTTAATACTTACTGAGTAACTAATAATATTATTTGGTGCCACCGTAGTAACAGGACCATACCAAAAGTTTGAAGTTTGATTTGCAGTAGAAGAACCTGCTCCGCCTACAGTTGCCGTAACCGTATAAGGTAATGAAACATTACTATTTGAAGTAGTTGCTCCAGTAAATACTGTCTTCATGCACATATATCTTGATATTTGAGCAGTACTCCCAACATTCGTACACCGAATAGTTCCAGTATAAGTAATGGTAGCGTCACTATTAATCGTTGCTGCTGTATAATTATAAGTACTATTTGTGGTTCCAGTTACCGTACAGCCAGCATGTGCTGAACTAAAAAAAGCATAAAGCACAAATAACAGTAAACTAGCTAAAACATACTTTAAAGTAGATGAAAACTTTTTGGCTAGCATGTAGGAACTATGACTTACAATACTTATTGACATACATAAGGCCCCAATTTTTTAGCACTGTATTGCTTACTTTCATAAGTGAAATTAATTTGACAAGTACCATGATCGAGAAGATCTACTTCAAGTTTGTTTTGTCTTAATAAGTTTGGAACGAATACTTCACCATCGTAGCCCACTACAGCATCTTGCTGTCCATTAATTCGAACGCTATAGCCTGGTAATAATGCCGTGTTGTTTTTATCAACTATTCTCACCAAGCCTGAAATAACCCGATGTGCACCAAAGTCAACCAAGGTTCCTTGACGATAGCCCACAAGTGCGGTCTGATTGGTAGTCGTCACATCCCATTCCAATGGTAAATAAGATGGATCTAGATAAATATTATGAGATTGATACGGTCTTAAATTCGCAATTAAGAATCTTCCCGACTTATCAGTTTCTCCTAAATTTACTCCACCATTTATAATCTGGCTTTTCGGTCCGGCATTGGTGACAACAGCATAACCATCCCCTATTTCATTGGCCGCAAATATACGTCCTGCCGCCGCAACCAACGATCCTGTCGCTGAAAGTGCAACTTGGTCATTATCCCCAATTCGGTTATAACGACCTGTCAGATACGCAGCCCTTGCTCGGTACGAACCATAGATCGATGCATTGTTAGTATGCGCATCCTGATCTCGCTCTACATATCCACCCCATCCAAATGAGCCAATGTGTGGATCACTAAATCCATTTACTTCTTGTCTATACGTTGTTTTACCACTGTCATTAGAAAAACTTGTTATTGCATTAACTTTTATAGATGGCGTATAGCGCAGCGCAAAGTAAATGCCATAGTCCTTATGGTTTTCATAATCTTTATAAGCTGAACGGCTTTGTTGCATAAACATTCAAAAGCTGAGTTCTCCCCAATCCATTCAAATTTAAGACACAACTTGGGTGCGAGGTCTACCTAATTCCGTAAATCTATTCAGAACTGCCACACGCGCATGAATTTCATTGACCTGACTTTGAAAATGTCTTGCCGTCAGCCTATCACCTAATAATTTGATGCAATGCATCTTGGTTTCCACCAAACTACGACGGTGATAACCCGACCATTTTTTCCATAGGGTTCTGCCTAAATGTTTAACC
>NZ_JFWX01000023.1:0-60682 GCF_000588095.1 Acinetobacter sp. 1130196
AGGGGCGCGATAACCAAATGGTTCATAAACTTGAAAATCCAGATCCGGATATGAACAAATTACCCACGGCTTTTGATGTAACTCAATTTGAATCAGATCAAGTTCCGAAGCTTTTGTTGTTCCATCTGGATGAGAGTGAACATAAGCTAAGATTTCGCCTTGATCTTCAGCACTTGCCAAATCCTCGGGATGAATTTCAAATTGATCAGATTGTTCGGCAATATTGCGACAAGCGATATATTGCTTATCAACAATCACACCACAGCATTCAAGCGGATAGCATTCATCAGCATGCGCCATGATTGCTTTTTTATGTTTTGCCGTCAGTTTCATAAAACCTCACAATAAGCTTGAAGCCGGGAAACCACCAAATGGCAGCGGTTTATTTTCACCAAATCGCAATCGGCAAGAACGTAAACGTCCTCCGCATCGATCAAGTGCCGGATTATCAGTTGGCTCATCTTTATCAGTGAACATTGCTACACCTGTGTAACCGCATTCCTCACCCCGGTACTTCCCGACCATGCACCAATGACAAAGTGAAGTTATTTGGCGAACTGGGATTTTTAAACCCTCAAAATCGATTGGATTGGACAGCTCGAAAGTCACTTGTTGTGCATTTTCAGATGTCTTTTGCTCGATGTACCAGATTTGCTCTTTTGATTCATTCGATGCAATTGGATTGCCTTCTGTGAAGTTTTCAGCATCTAAGTATTTAGCAAGTGTGGTAATCACTTTAAGTTTTGCACCAGCAAAGTCTTTAAACTGCAAACAGTAAGCAGACACAGCATTTTGAATGCCGTTGATATTGTTGGCCATGCTTAAAGTTGGTGCTGAAGCTTTACCGTCCGAACGCATTTCAAGGCCAGATACTTCCAAAGCCATAGGCTCAAATACTTGACCTTGCCAAATAATATTGCGGTTCCATACTTTTTGATCGCCAGCATCAAAAACTTTGCCAATGCTGCCAGAGTCGGCACCGATCAGACCACTTGAACCAATTGAAGAGTAGATTTTCTCCCAGTCTTGAAAAGCTATATGGCCATGAAAACGTAAAATGCCAGCACCTAAACTGCTGGCATCTAATTCATACAAATGGATTAATCCATCTACATAAAGCTTCTGGAAATCACTATTCAGGGTCATAAGTCACCTCGTCATAGATTGGATTTCCATCTTTGTCTAAGACTGGCACATCATCAAAAACAGGATTTCCTTCACTATCTACTGCTTGCACCCATTCGAATACTGGTTCACCATTTTCATTAATGACTGGTTGATTTGATAGGATGGGTGTGCCGTTTTGATCAGTTTGAATGTGGGTTACTGGCTTTTTATAGTTCTTGCCATCCACAATTACAGCTTTTCCTTCATCATCAAATAAATCTTCGTATTTAGTGATATAGGTCAATTGCGGTGCATACTTTACTTGCTGAACCATACGCGGTTGTTTTTCTGTTCTTGGAATTTTTCTGACGACTGTCTTTTTAATGCTGTTTAATCGAATATCGATCCAGCGCGGCTCACCGTTTGCATTGTTTGGAATATCGATTGGTGCATCAAGATTAGCAACAATGTCACCCTCTTCATTCATTTTTTTCTTGTATGTTTTAATTTCAAGATCACCATTTTCCAATGTCTGATATTCAACTGCACAAATCTTATTGCCGTGAGTGTCGGTCGGAATTTCAATCCACCAACCTTCCTTCGCAAAACCTGACGTTCCTTTTAGCAAGTAGTGCCCTACATCGAGCTTTTCAAAAGAGAGAGGCTGTTCAGAGGCTTCGTCATTAGGCTCAATTTTATCGGCAAATAGCTTAACAATCGGAGATGCTGACTTGATGAAACCATTTGCATCCACTGTTGTATTTTTTGACGACAAAATTTTACGCCACGGCTGAAACGTATTTACATTCCAGTTTACAGACCTGACATACATATCGGAGTTATGTGTTATGCTTAATTGTGCACAAGCATCAGTTGAATCGTTAATATCTAAATTAATAATTGCCTGAGAATTGTTGTCTGGATAGTCTCCAGCACTTGAAATATTATTACCATTATTTTGCCAATAAAAGGCATTACCATTTCCTCTCAATGTTGATAATTTTTGACTACCCAGTCGAATTGACTTTCCAACTCCAAAAGCACCTACTTCCATTACATTCCCGGCAGCGGTACCTACATAACGACTAGCTGCATGGGTGTTATTCGTAAAGTTTTCATTCATTTTTGCGCCAGTAGAGCGGAATGTGTCGCCACCCGCACCCGTTGGGGCAGTGCCTAAATTTACTGTTTGAATGGTCATTTTCTTACTCGCATAAAAAAGCCCCTAAAAAGG
The DNA here is from genome assembly GCF_000588095.1 of Acinetobacter sp. 1130196. Taxonomy (NCBI): domain Bacteria; kingdom Pseudomonadati; phylum Pseudomonadota; class Gammaproteobacteria; order Moraxellales; family Moraxellaceae; genus Acinetobacter; species Acinetobacter sp. 1130196. The sequence goes on from NZ_JFWX01000023.1 coordinate 2,342, forward strand.
GGCTTTGAAGAGATTAAAAGTTAAGGATAAAAGACTTGGGTGAATGTCGTAGAGATTTGCCAAATATCACCACCTAAACAACGGGGTTGATATTCGCCTGTTTTAACTCGGACTTCACCGTCTAGTGGTGAATCCCAAAGAAACGAGTCAGCTCCTTTGTGATCATCAAAGAATGCTTTGATTTGCATGATTTCAGCTTTTTTTGCTGTTCGCGAATATTGCCATGTGCCAGATCGGTTATTGATTCCTATTGAGACATTTTGCTCATACCCATCACCAAACTTAGATGACAAAGTATTAAAGCTCTGCGAACCTGAGTTACCTTCTAAGTCTTGGCACCAAGTGAATTTACGATTACTCATGTTTTTTTGGCCAATCAATTTTCATAGTTTCTGATCTGTCTTTAAAACGTTTTTTGCAACTTTCAAGATCCTGCGTATTTTGATCTGGAGCAAATAACCCCCCACGCCTACTTTCACGAACTGCCCATTCTTTTACATGTTTGTTTAGTAGCTCTGCTGCTTTAGAACTCTTAGATTGTTTTTTAAAAATGAGGGTGAATGACAATCCAAAGACGAAACCCGTTGCATATTCAATTAGATTAAAATCAATTAAATTTGCACTTATGTAGAAAACTACAGCAATCATTAAAGCAAGCAGAAAAGTCATAATGTACTTTTTCACTTTTGTACTCCCATTAAAAAACCCACTCAGGAGAGTGGGTTTATTTGGTTTTAAGTGGTTAAACTTGGGTAATTAACGTCTCACAAGATTAAACAAGACCCCACCTTGACGGCTTTCTCGTCTAGCCCAATCGTTCATTGCATTATTTAGAGATTCAGCAATTTGCTTTTGCCCTTGTGTATTGACACTTGCGGATCCATCAGCAAACGTAATCTGTTGACTGATTTGCACATTGCCCTCACTAGGCCCGTTTTGACGATTATTTAAATAATTCGTCAAATCTTTGTTCTGTTGCGGATTTAAAACACGTTCACCACCATCTAAAAGCCATGTACCTTCACGCGGGATATTATCTATACCGTTATGAGCCATACCTTGGATTGTTTGAGCTGCCATGATACCAACTGAAGCATAACCTGTTGCCCTAACAACTCCAGCCAATACACTTCCATAAGCGCCACCTTGTGCCAGTGCTTTTGTAGCCCCCTCTTCCGTGTTAACAATTGCTTGAGCTATTGAAGCAGCCTTAGAGGCAAAGAACATAGTTTTGTAAAGTGCATTTGACTTCCCAACACTTTGCTCTAATAGTGCGGTCATGTCTGAAAAGACCTGCCCAGTCATTCCAGCAATTTGCGAATAAACTTGCATCTTGGTTTCAAAATTCTGTTGATCCAAATCACGTTCTTTTTGTGCGTATTCTGCATCAAGTGCGGCTTTCGATTGCAAATACTGCTCATGTGCATTTAGAAGCTCTTGTTTTCTAGTTACTTCAGATTCCAGAAAAATACTGTTGTCGGCTTTTGCATTTATCCCAGATACCTGATCATCATATGCCTGTTTTAAACCACCATAATCTGAAGAATATTGATTTTGCAAATTAAACTTTGAAAACTCTTCAGGATTAAGTCTATTAAATAGAGATTGAGCAGAGTTCTGACCAACTTGAAAGACGCTGTCAGAAGCTTGGTTTAAAGTTTCAAAAATTGCATAATCCTTAGATTTTGCCATCTCTTCGCGAACACGTTTACTTAAACTATAAGTTTGAAGTATTTCTTCACGTTCACGTTGGTAACGCTTCACAACAATTTCAGTCTGATTTAGATAACCCTCAAACGCCGACTGAATTTGTGCATCTTCTTCGCGTTTTACGGCAGCAATTTCAACTTGTTTTTGACGCTCAAGAGCAGCTTTAATCTCTAAAGCTTTTTTCGATTTCCCGTACTCATACTCGGCATTAGAGTCGATTAACTCTTTTTGTCGATCAAAGTTTTGTTCAATCTGCTTGATTCGATCAGTTTCAAAAGCAAAGTACTGGTTGTACTCCTCCTTTTTATCGGACTCAAGTTTTGCAATTTGAGCGGCATATAAAGCATTCTCTTGAGCCAATTTTTCCTTTAACTGTGGTGTTCCAGCATAGGCGAAGGTAATCTTTTCAATATTATCTTGATGCTCTTTTGCAAGTCGTTGAGCTTCGGTGTAATACCGAGCATCGACATCTTTTTTAGCATCATCAATGGCTTTTTGAGATTCAGCAGCCTTATTAATTAATTCAAGTTGATCTGCCTGTGTAGGCATTAAAATTGAATTGTCTACAGTAGATTTTCCAGATACTCCGGCGAACCATTTTTGGAAACCGGGTACGTAACCAGCAACCTCTTTGCGCTTGCTATCTGATAGACCACCTTTCAAATAGGTTCTTAAGCCACCTGCACCTGCATTGTAGGCCATTAAGGCTTTTGCACGATCACCAAAATCTTGGTAGTGTTTTTGCAAGTCTTTTGCCGCTGCTGTTGCAACTTCTTCAATCGAACTTTTTGAATTAAGACCATACTGCTTTCTAAACACACTCGTTGTTTGGAAAAGACCTATTGCCCCAGTATGACTTTTTGCTCCAGCATTCGCCCCAGACTCTTGAAGAATCAAGGCAGCAAGTGTTCCAGCAGGCAAACCATACAAACTTTCAATCTGAGCAAAATTATTTGCCTTAGCAATACCTTGTGCACGAGCAATTGCCGCCAACTGGTCTTTACTAAAAGTATAATTTTTTAGATTGAAGTTTTCGCGGGCAGCAAGTAGCACATCCTTTGACAATGGTGCTTTAAAAGCATCTTCTCCATTTGTTGCGACTTGTGCATCTGCATAAACATTCGCTTTATCTACACTTACCCCCTCTCTTACAAGTGTCTTTATATACCCTTCTCTAAGTACATCTTGTTTAGCTTGGGTAATGTATTCACGTTGTTTTTGTGTCAGTGATTGCCATGCCTCAGTAGAGTCTTTGACAGCTTTTGTTTGAGCTTGCTGTGATTTAGTTGTCTCATCAGTAACATCTTTAACTAATTTTTGGATCTCTTTTTGACGATCTATAGAGTTATTTGCAGCATTAATTTTTGTATCTAATTCTGCAACAAACTTAAGTGTACTCTCACTAACCAAGCCTTGTTTTTGAAGCTCCGCAAAAGCATTCTTAGCTTCATCCCCACCTTGTTTTAAGCTAGCAAGGTACGCTTGAATCGCTGTAAATTGCTTAATATCACCTTGAACTTTCAAGTCGTTTTCAAATTGTTCTAACGCTGTAAGAAGACTTTTTAGTTCTTTGGTTTGTTTTTCAACCTCCTCACTTGCCTCAATACCTTTTATAGCTAACTGTGCTGCGGTAAAGCTTTTATATTTTTCCTTTAACTCATCAATTGTAAGACCTTGGTCACTCAGCGCCTCTGTAGCGTCCTTAGTCTGTTGAGTCATTAGATAATATGCACCACCAGCTACAGCAATTTGTGTTGCTAACATTGCCAATCCAGCGGGACCACCAAGTAAAGCCATAACACTAGCAGTAGCTCCAGCATTCCTAGCAAAGCTTGCTAAGCCCACGCCCGCACGAACTGCAAAAATAGCAGTTTGCCCAAGTTGATATGTAGCGACAACCAAAGCAGGAACAAATCTAGTTGCAATGCCAGCAGATACGGCAATAGTTACCGCTTTAATATCATCCCAATTATCAATAACCATTTTGACTGCTGGAACTACATTATTTATTAGGCGATTTTCTAAGCCCTGCCATTGTAAATCCATCAGCATTAACTGTTTTTTTGCTTCCGAAAGATTCGCGACCAATTCATCAGTCATAATTGCGCCAGCTTTTTCAGCTGCATCGCCCCATTCTTTAAAACCTTTACCACCATTTTCTAGCAATGGGATAAGTAAAGAAGAATCTGAAATGATTGCTTCCATGTAGAATTTCATATCATTGGTAGAGGCTCCAGCTTTTTCCAATGAGTTATAAAATAGTTGAAGTGCTTCTGGACCGGACAGCTTTTGAAACTGTTGAATCGTTACACCAACTTTAGGGGCAATATTGGTGAAAAAGTCAGCTAAAGGCCCACCACCTGTTTGCTGAAAATCGCCTATACGATCCTGCATGTCTTTCATTTTATCTGCAAAAGATTCCAATGAAATTCCAGCAGTTTCTGCCCCTTTGGCGTAATACTGAAATTCACGCACTGAAGCATTCGCAAGTTTTGAAAACTTTTGAATATCATTTCCAGTCTGAATAACTTGATCGCTAAAATTAACAAGCTGAGCCACTGAAAGACCAGCCACTGCTCCACTCAATGCACTTACAGCAATAGCAGCAATATTTAAAGAATTAGCAATCCCTTGACTCGATGTTCGGGCTTGGCGCTCTGCCTTACTTAATGGTTCCGTAAAACTAGCTGTTTGAACAACCAAATCAAGCGTTAATCTGCCAAGTGAATTTGTCGCCATACCTTTTCTCCAGACATAAAAAAACCCGACACTTGGTCGGGTTATAGATAAGTCTATTTAGTTGCTAATTTTCGATTTCATGTTTCTAGCAATGCTCATAAGATCATTACTTCGTGAAAAGTTAAAAAATCTTTCAAATATTTCTGAAAGTTCAATCATATCTACAGGGTAAAACCGTCCCTCGAGACATTGAGTAATTACCTTTCCTTTCTTATGATAGAGATGCCTCACATCTAGTTATTGGAGATGCTGAGGAACGTAAACGCTTAGCCCATATTGCTGCCAAAGCAGTTTTTGAGGCTCTCGGGGAAACCTACGATCAGCAAGAAGATGATAAAAAAGCACCCTAAGGTGCTTTTTTATCATCTACTTTCTTTGCTCTAGTAGTGCTTGGTGAGTAACTTTCCAAGGCTCAAACCGCTCTCGCTCTAGCGTATATTTAAACTTATTTGCAGGAAAGTTACTCCCGCCATCCACACCACCATACTTACTATCTGCGTGATCCCAACTTATAACTTCAAATTTATTAGCAGTAATTTTTTTGATAGATTCAATGTATCCATAATTGATACCAACATCTTGACCAAAAGCGAAATCAGTTTGAATAGTATAAGGCATCCAGTCACCTCCATGTTTGGCAACTTCAGTTACAAAGCTAGACATGGTCCCTGATCCACCGGAACACCCCATATCCCCTACCCATAAAACAAAAAATACATATTCATTACTTTTTTTATCGTAATTAACTGTTGTTACATCTTTAATAGTAGTGGGTCGTCCATTTTCCGGATCTTTTTCAAAAGAACTCATACAAGAAACAAGCCCAGAATATTGCTTTACCATATTAAGAGCATTTTGTTTATCTTCTAATTCAGATGAGGCATGAACAAAGGCAGAAAAAGCGACTGCGGCAACTAATAAAATAATTTTTTTCATATAAACCACTACAATGTAATACTTAATAAAATAGGAGCACTCATGGCATGAGTGCTCATCTCAATTACCAATTTGCATTGGACTGAGTTGATGTAATTGCTGTCTTGTATTGATCGATCACACTATTAAGTTTTACAGCAATTTTTTGCTGGTGCTGAATAATATTGATTGGAACTTCTTTACCCATATTCACGTTATAACCACCTTGTACATAGGTCAAATTTGTTCTAGTAACATCATTAATTGTTACTCTTGCCTTATTATCTTTGGTATCGATTTTAATCGTAAAGTTAACTTTATCGTTGCCAAAAGCGCCACAATCTATAAAACCATCACAAGGATACTGAATATTTCCTTTCCCAATAATTGAACCAGTACTTTTGTCTGCATATTGGATGACATTGTTTGCGGATTTGAATGATTGAGCAATCCATATCTTTGAATCTTCAAAAATCTGATCTTTCGATTTATTTGGAATTTCTATTACCTGCGATACCTCAGGCATTGCCTGCTGTGTAGATGTTATTGGTGTTGCACACCCCACTAAACCCAGAGCGATTAAACCAGCAACTAATATTTTCTTCATGATTTCACCATTTGTTATAAAGTTTTGACAAAATAACAATCAGTTTATTAAAAAACCACCCTTTTGAGTGGTTTTTTGATCATTTTCTTAATCACTGGCTACTTTTTCCAGATAATCAATTAAAGATAGTGAGTTGTCTTCTGGTGGCGTTTCATGAGGCATAAATATATAAGGGTCTACTTTTGTTCCCTCTTTAACTTTGAAGCCTGTGTAATGTGCCATCCAGCTTCCAAAGCTTTGCTCTAAACGGCGCCCAAAGAAAAGAGAGCCATACCTTTGACGGTAGGCTCTCCAATACATCAACTCTCTATGTGAAAGTTTTTGTTCAGCTTCTTCTAAGGTGTTTCCACCGATTCCATTGAGGACGAGTTCAATGAGGAGTTCTCTGTCTGCAAGCTCTTCTTCCGAGACTTTCCCAAAAAATTATTAACTTCATCAGCAGCAGCATACATAGCATTTATTAAACTAGGCTCTGCTTTATAGATGTCATTAACACTTGAGAAAAAAGGTGTTCCCTTTTGATCCGAGCAAATTGAACCAAGTAATTGAGCAGCTTGCATGTGAGTTGAGTCGATTTTCTTAACCTTTGAATCCTCAAGATTCTCATAATTAAGATCCCATTCAATTGCCTTGGATGCCTCTCGACTTTCCTTGAAGTTCATTTTTTTGACAAAAATATCAGCTTCAAGCTCAACAATATCACCAAGCTCTAATGATTTGTTTTTCGTCAATTTTTTTAGTGACTCAATATTAATTTCAGTCGCTTCAACATTCCACTTGACGGCTTTTTTAACTGGAACGTTTAGAGTAGTTACACTCTGCTTTAAGTCTGCAATGCTGATCTTAGCCATTATGGAGCCACCGTGCGTTTAGTTGGAGTTACGCCAGAAGTACGAATCAATGTGAATGAATAACCAACTACAGAATCGACTTCAAATGCATTAGGTGCAGTAGGATTAATATAACCCTTGAATGACCACCACATACGATCCTTTGGCAAATCAATACCGGTAGTAGCATTATAAGTTGGAGCGGTGGAAGCATGACCCGAACCAACATGCCACTCTAAAATCTCTCCAGATTCGGCAATTTCAATTAACTTGTCATGACTGGTGTTCGTATCATCGTAATCGATTTCTATTGCACCTTCACCAGGATCACGCATACCGCGAACATACTGTTTTGATTCTGCATCAAGACAAGTTACATCAATTTTTTGAAATGAATCTTGCCCCAAGTCAATCCGTTTAGAGCAAACAAAACGAACCACTTGACCATTTAACACAGTAAATAACTGTGTTTTTTGAGTTTTAACATTAGCCATTAAGAGCGCTCCTTAATTTTAGGCATAAAAAAAGCACCCGAAATGGGTGCTAAGTGAAAATATGGTTTAAGTTTTATTAGCGGTTTACGATCCAGCTAACATCAAAAGAATAATGAGGCATTCCTGTTACGGGGTCCTTATCTGCCTCGCCATAACGAACCACATAACAATCAAGTTCAATTGCATAACGAATTGCTTCTGCAACTAGTTCAACTACATCTTCATCCGTTGCATACACATCAATTTGAATAATTACATTGTCCGAAACAGGACGTGAATCAAGGTTGCTATTTGAATCACCAGAAATTGTTTGCCATGTCACATATGGCGCTTGTGGCTCATCTGGAGCACTTCCAAACTTCCAGACTCGCAAAATTCCATCGCTTTCAAGTAGAGCCTTAACCGCTGGATCTGCTCTGGCTAATTTAAAAATTGGAACATCAATCATTAAGCTGCACCTAAAACCACGCTGAGTTCAAAATTAAATACTTGAACAAATTTATCGGTAACTTGTTCAATGTTTTCGTATAAAGCAGGGCGTAAAAATGGAGTAGCAGGCTGTTTACTGGTGCCTAACTCAAGGAATCGCCAGTAAAAGACTCGGCCGTCCGCTTGGTAAGTTTGACCAACACGTCCAGCACGTCTATTTTGAGCATTGTTTGTATATGGGATACGTGCACCACCACGCACTCCCACGCGCATAACCAAAGTGTTTTTATTTCTACTCCGGCCATTTTGAACCACAATTTCTTTCCAGATTTTTTCTGGAGTGGTTGGATCATCTAGGCGTTTAACTTTTTGACGAGCTGCATCTCTTGCAATATTCATTGCCTGCCGCATCGCTTTACGGGCGATACGTTTTACAGTCTTGTCATTACCAATTGCCCTCATTTTTCGCAATGCTGGCTCCAGACCATGAATTTGAGTAGCCATAAATCACCCATTCCATGCTTTATCACCAGTTGATAAGTTGATGGTTAGATATTCACGGCGCGAATCTGGATCTCGCATAGGTTTGCCGTCAATCTTGTAATAGTAGCCATCAAACAAAACTCGCATGGTGCTATCAATCTGCTTTGTAGTGCTGCTAAAACGCACTTTTGCACGGGCTTGTATTGCGCTGTTTGCTGCTTTGGCTGCAATAACATCACGGGTTGATAAGTCAGTTACTTCGGCCCAAATAGTTGCAAGATTTGACCATGAGGTAATTAATTTACCTGTGTTTTGATCTTGAGTTTGTATGGGCTTTTGAATGGTGATGCGGTGGCGCAATTTAGGGGTAATATCTGACATTTAAACCCCCATAATTCTGAATTTTTGCAATAAATCCCAGTAAGCTCTCGGCTTACCTTCTGTGCTTCGGCTATACCGATATTGAACATAAATTAGTCTTGCTGAATCTAACCAATCATTATCTAAGATATCAGTTTCATCTACTCGATCAGACTCATTCACAATCACTTTACGATCTAAATCGTTTTGAATTACCTCTTCTGCATCTGCAATCCATTTAATAATCAACGAATCTTCATCATCTTCGTCAATGCGACAGTGTAGTTTTGCCTGATCTAAAGTAATCATTCTGATTTCACCTGTTTTGTGCTTTTAACTGGCTTCTTTTCTTCTTGTGGTTCTGCCAGAACGCCTTTATCTAGCAAATGTTTTACTGTTGCTGGATCAGCCTCGCGAGTGTCACCAGTTTTATAAAACTGATCGCCAAAATGTTCACGCTTAACTTCATACTTCATTTCAATCTCCTAAAAGAAAGGGGCTTTCGCCCCTATCCAATTAAGGTGTAACAACAGGTTTTAAGTCGCCATATACAAATGCCTCTGGACGATAAACAGCTAAAGCTAGACGTTCTTCGGCAAGGATTGTGACCAAGTTCTTAACAAAGTCATCTTCGTTCTCTGTTGCAACTTCAACACGTGATAACCAACGGTCGAAAATCTGAGCACCCATTGAGAATGCACCAGTCAAGAACTTACCTGCTGTGATTGCTTGAGTTTCTACAACTGGAAGGCCCCATAAAGTAGGGTTTAATGTACCTTGTGGATTACCAATAATGTATTGACCAGTTGTGTCTTTCAGAGTTTCAATGCTTGCCCAGTCAATCGGGTTAAGAACATGGCCACTTGCAGGATATTCAGCAAGAATCGCTTGGAGCATTGCATAACGCAAAGTATCAATGATCGTTTCTTGTGATGGTGTTACACCTGTAGGACGAACATAAGCAGTCGCTTGAGGAATAATCCCAAGTAAGTTCTGACCAGTACCGTCACCATTAAGAATTTGCTGCTCTTCTTTGAAAGCCAATCCATAACGCAAACGGCCATCAATGTATGACTGCAATTGTGAAGCATCATCAAGGATCTGACGCGAAGCTTTCATATAATGTGCGATAACTTTGGCAGTTGTACTTACAAGGTCAAACTTAAGGTCAGACTCAGGCTTTTTAGTTCCTTCAGCTACCATACCAGCGCCATTTGTAAAGCCAGTCTCACGCACGTATTCAAGTGCATTTCCATCCATACGGCCCTGCATTAGAAGGTCGCGAATTGTTAGCTTTCGGTCAGGTGGAGCAATAATCCCCGGAATTCGTGTAGTTTGGACCAAGTCGCCTGCTGCCCCTGCCGTATCCGTAGTTGCAGAGGTAATGGTGGCTTTAATTTCTAAGTTAGCTTTACCACGTTGACCTGCTGATCCAACGAGGGATTTAAATTGCTCAGATTCAACAAATTGACGTCCTAAAGATTTTTGCTCAGTAGGCTGGTCATTTGGTCGACGCGCCATTTTTTGCTCTAGCTCATCTAAACGAGCTTTAGTCTCATTACATTTGGTAATGGCTTCATCTGCTTTATTTTTTGCATCTTCTGAAATTTTGTCGCCATGTTCACGCTTGCCTTTAAACTCTTCGGCAATACCCTTAACGGTGTCTACGTGTTTCTTAAACTCTTGAGCGAGTTGTTCTAGGTTTTGTTCAGACATTGCTGACTCCTTTTAAAATATTTAAAGCATTAGAAATTGATTTCGCTTCTTTGGTTTCTTCCTCTGACTCGCTCAGAAGAGAACGCAAGCCTTTGCTAGCGATTGCAGTAGCTTGGTTTTTTGAAAATCCTGACTCTCTCAAGAATTTTTCAAATTCTGGTAATGTTGGCAGTTCGCCATCATCTAATTTGGACTTAACGGAAGTGATGAGGCTGCGCTCATTTGCAGGCTGAGTGACAATCGAGATTTCGCTAAGGTCAACTTCAACCAATTCGCGAACGCCATTTGTCTGTTGATTAGCCTTTTTGGTTGAGTAGCCAATGCTTAGGCCGTCTATAGCGCCAGCCTTTAAAAGTGCATGAGTAGACTTGGCTCTTGGGACGTCATCTATAAGTAACTTGCCTTCAACATAAAGGCCTTTTTCGTCTTCATAGATGTTTGTGTAGACACCAATAGGTTCACTATCGTTATGGTTCCAAAGAACAGGCGGCATCTTATTTTTGGCGCGCCATTTTGCGATAGACGCTGTAAATGCACCTGGTAGAATTACGTCGTTATACCAATCTATATTTCCAAATACGGCACCATAGCCCGAAAAAAAACCGTCCTCTTGGACGGCTTTGATCTCTAAATTAAAACTTTTTCTAGTCATTGAGGATTCCCCTGATTTTCTCCAAGTGGCACCATTTGCATCTGTACTGTGAGCTTATTAGCCGCTGGATCTGTAGATGCTGGCAAATCCTCCAACTCTCGCGCTTCATTCCGCGTCATTAAGCCGTTCTGCGTCATTTTTACGTAGAAATCACCACGCTTAGCTACATCAGAGCGCAGCAAGCCATCTACAGAGAATTTAGGACGGTATTTGTATTTGTCTTGAGGCAAAAGTAGCTTGCGAGCGATTGTTTGCTCATAGCGCACTAATTGAGGGTTAAGTGCATAAGTCAAAAAGCCCTGATTGGTTTGTTCTAGACTTGACGCCCATGAACTAGCCTTATTAGTGTGCCCAATTAACTGAGGTGGAACCCCAAAAGCACGGCAGATTTCTTCAATACCAAAGTATCGTGACTCCAATAACTGAGCATCAACAGGATTAATACGGATACTGCTTGCACCTGAAACCTTCATGCCAGCCTCAAGTACCATGTACTTTCCTGCATTTTCAGGGCGGCTAAACTCAGCTAAGTTGTTTCGCATTCTTTGACGTTGTTCTTTAGTTAGTGTTTGCTCACCTGTTTCAAGGAATCCACCAACTTTTAAGCCATTTTTGAACCAATCTTGTGCTTGGTTATTAGCATCAAATTGCATACCAATGGTTTGTGCAAAGAATTGGATAGCAGATAATCCAACAAGCCCATCTAAAGTGAATCCTTTAAAGTGGAGGATCTTGTCTTCAGAATAAATTGTGGTCTTGCCGTTCTCAGTGTAATGAAACTCAATTGAACCTGATTTATTGCGCTTTACAATCATTTCACTTGGAAAAAGTGGCTCTAGGGCTATCACTTCGCCATTTGACCGCTTTGTGATTAGGTTGAATGAGTTCCCCCACAAGTCTAAACAAGCGCTTTGTACCTGCCAAAACTCACTAGCACACATGTCAGCATTCGGCGAATCATGCAAAATACGATAAAGATAATGGTCAACAGCTATACGCTTTTCATTATCATAAAGTTGAAGAGGCAGTGTTGAGATAGTTTCAGCACGTAATTTCACACACGCCCAAACCGCTGACAGTTTTAAAGCAGTCTCAGGCGTTACAACTGCACCACCTGACGAAATATAACTATCAAAAGGATATGAAGTGTCCCCTTTTTTTAATTGAGTTCTTCCAGTCAATCGTGACCAGAAACGAGTCCAAAAACCCGTGTCTTGTAAATCGCTCATGCTATCACGACGTCCTCTAAATAATCATCAATGTCTAAATTCTTGGCAACTGGATTAAGGCTCATTAAAGCAACTGCGTTAAATGTGGCAATTAATGGGTCAATCTTCCCTACACCAGATTCCTGTTTAGTGATTCGCATACCATTACCAACCATCACGACACGGGCATTACCTGCTGCCCAAGTCATTAGCTGTTGTCCAGCATGGTAGAGATTTCCTTCAGCTAATTTGCGCTCAGTGGTAAGGATGTAAGACATGAGCTTGTAGCCTTGTGGCACTGCAAACATACTTTCCTCTGGAATGCCTGCCTCAAGCAAGCCATCTAAAAGGCCACCTAAGCCCAATGGATCTAGTCCGATCTTATTGAGCTTGCCACTGTCATAAACCTTCTTGGCAATTGCTGCCAGTTGGTCAATGTCCTCGCCTACACGATCAACAACGGTAAGAGAACCCTCAGACTTGAAGTCTTCATATTTGGGAACGTTTTCTTTGCGACGTTCTAAAGCAATCTTATTTGCCCATGCATGATTCCATAACCACCAAATGCGTGGGTCCTTCTTTAATCGACCTAAAACCGCTAATCCGAGCAAGTCATCTAAACCACCACCATCGATACCAATAGTTATAAGTTCTGATTGCTCAATGATGTGGTCCAACCCAAAAACGTGCTTTTGCTTATTCCAATACTCAGCACCTGCCCATCGGTTAGCACGTAAGTTCATGCCGATTTCGATGTTTAAGTGCTTAGCCAAGAAGTCTCTAAGAGATTCTTCACCAGCATCTTTAACTTTGTTAAATTCCGAAATTAGATATTCAAGGTCAACCGATGCACCCAAGTTTGGGTTTGTGATATAGAAGTTCTCAGGCTTTAAGTGCTCACCTGCTTCAACTAGATATTTTGGGAACTCATAGATAAGAGGAAGAAAGGCCTTATCTTCTTTGATCCCATCACGCACATCACGGGCATAATCTAAAAGCTGTTTAAATACACCACATGGCACTTCATCCGACATGGTAGACAGATAAATTACACAGCCTTCTGGACGTGATGCTAAACCACCCTTTGCTTCACGAAACATTGATTCCGCATTCGCACGCTTACCAAAGAGCCAAACCTCATCAATCAAAATGATCGAGGCCTTTTTACCTGCTGCGGCGTTAGATTCTGCTGCAATAACTTTAAGTGTTGCTCCGGTACCTAGATGCGTAACTGTTTTTGTGTGCTCAGATACATTGATCAGTGCACTAAGTTCTTCATCGGCGCGGATAAAGTCACGAATTGGGTTAAAGCTGTTGTCTGCAACCTCTTTTGTAGGCGCTAAGATAATCAGTTCAGCAGAAAGGCGGTCATTCAAAAGTAAAGCAACAAGCATCACACCTGCCGCAATCGTGGACTTGGTATTCTTCTTAGAAATTAGAAGAAAGAACTCACGAATTAATCGACGCTTTGTATTTGGATTGTATGAGCCAAAGATTGCTCGGACAAACTCAATTACCCAATCCAATGTGACATCGCCCATTTTAGGGCTGCCCATCACATCAACAAGAATCAGTTCTTTAAATATGCGCTCAGCAACATCAGCAACTTGTGGAAATAATGGCTCACAAGGCATGAGCGACTGTTTAGCAACAATACGCTCCTCCCAGTCTGGGCAAGCGGTTGTCCATTCTGGAAGCATTGCGGTCATAAATTTACCTTGATATACAACCTATTTGATAGCCAACTGAGGGTGTGTCCATCCCCATGCTGCGCAACACTGTAGACATTACAATTGGCTATCAAATAAGAAACCGCCCGAAGGCGGCATAATTATTTTTTGTTCTCTGGCTTCACAGCATCGCTAAAGTTTTCTGCTGCATTGTTAAGGGTTGATTTAGTTCTTTGAAAAACTTCACCATCTTCACTTACATCAATAGGAATCATTACTGCATCAACTACAGCAGTTACAGGAGCGACAGCCACAGAAACTGCTGCCTTGGTCAAACTTTCTAACATTCCAAACATATATTCACCTCAACTAGGTAATTGGTTATTCAAAGTGCCAAACTTGCCTGATTTTGTTGCAGCTTTAGCAGCATCCTCTTTGGTTTCTTTCTTGCCCTTTTCGGCCACTTTGCCGTGGACGTATGGAAGGGCTGCTTTCGCTGCATTGAAGCGCAAGAACATGTCGTCACTTTTGTTCATGACATTGATTAGAAATTGAAGTGGGTCATCCTTTGCATAGTCGTCGTCATTCAAAGGATTGTCATATTCACCACTATTTTCAGTTTTAACTTTTGGTTTCTCAGGAGTTAAAGTTCGGCCTTCTTTTTCAGCCTTTAACTTTTCAATGTAGACAATAATCTCAGAATTATTTCTTAATTTTGAACCCTGCTGTGAAGCAGTCTTTTCTTCGTAACCTGCTGAAATAGCAGCTTCTTTGTTTGTTGCACCATCAACAATGGCGCGAGCAAACTTTTTCATTTTCTCGGTTAATGCCATTGGATCACCTTTAACTTTTGCTTTAACTTTTAATGAAAGGGGAAATTTTTTTATAAGTGAGAGGGGGGGCGGTGTCCAACGGCGAAGGGCTTGGAACTTTTGACCTCCCCCCTGCCTGCTGGATTTTTGTGCATCATTTTGGTGCACCCCAAATATATTTAATAAAGCTTACAACCCGCTTCTATCTCTTCAGGTTCTGCATGCCGTACCTTGCTTAAATCTGCATAATCGCCTGACGTAAAGTAAACCCTCCCATACTCTACCTTTTCAACTGTCATAAGGTCAGTCCAAGCACCTAGCAAGGCAACCACTTCACCTTTAATAAAATCTTGGGTAATCATAGTCGGCTCTCCTGTTGGGTTTTCTTCTTATGGCATGGAACACAAAGAGACTGGAGGTTAGATTCATCATCCGTTCCTCCTCTTGCCACATTCACAATATGGTCAAGCTCTAAGTCTTTAGTAACAATGCCACAACATTGACAAGTCCACTCGTCACGTAAATGGATCTTAGCTTTAAGACGGCGCCATGGACGACCACCACGACCAGAACCCCAATTGTTTTGCTTAGGGTTCTTCCGGGTTTGTGCGGGTGCCTGTAGCGTCTGTAACTTGTTCTTGAATGTTTGGAGTTTCATTTAAGTTTACTCGCGCATCTACACCATTAAGTAAGTCAATTGATATCCAATCGATATCTAAACCCTTGCGTTGATATTCTTGGATCAATCTAACTAAACGGAGTTCCAATTGTTTACGCTGGACTTCTGGAGTTTCTGGCTCAATAATTAAATGCGGCTGTTCAAGACCATCTAATCCATAAAACCCCAAGCGATTATTAATAATGCTCTTCTGAATCATCTTGCTCACCTTTGGAATCTGGAACGGTGCGAACAATACCCTGTTCATCTTTCACCAGCCCTGTTACTGGTGGAATGATTGTTGAATGAGAAGGGTTGTTTTTAAGGAACTCCGTTAAAGCATCGTTCTTAGGCGGCTTTAAAACTCTCTCACCTTTATCAACCAAGAAAGTCCCTTCCATTGGTACATTCGCTACACCAGCTATTGAAAGCCCTGTTACTTCTGGACGGTGTTTGCGTTCAATGAGCACCTTCTCGTCTTGTAGTTGCTGGATTTCCTTTTCAATCTCATCCAAGCGGTTGTATTCTTGGTCACGTTTAATAACCTCAACATCTGCAAGCAATGCATTAATTTGCTCTTGATTAGATGGGTACACTTCAATGATTGCTTTCCACGGCGAATCAACTTCTGCTACTAAAGTGATTTTGTGGGCACATCGTAGGTACTCGCCATTATCAAGCAATATTTTTGTACCCTGTGCTTTAGTAATGTTGGAGTCATCTTTAGGCGGTATAACCGATACAATTCTAGGCATTGATATTCATCCTTATAAAGTCACCAAAATAGGCTGATCTTAGAAATTGCTTTATTGACTCAACAAGTTCACAAATGCTATTGCATTCAACTTCTAATGCTCCACACCTTACGGCGATAGGAAAGCTATAGTTATTGAAGTCAAATTTAAGAGGTGACAGTTGTTTAACTTCCGGTTCAGACAAATCAAATAAAATGAAATTTCTGTTAGTTGCTTTTGCAGCTACTGAATTCAACTCTTGTAAAATGCTTTGAACCTCAGCCTTTATTCTTTCACTATCCGCTGCTTTCTGAAGCCCAATCTCTACTGCCTCTTGAAAGCTAATACATTCACTTGTGCTCATAACATCACCCATCTAGTGATCCTGACCGTTGTGCTGGTTCACTATCTTCAAGCATTAATAGAACTTCGGATAACTGAGCAGATTGTTCTGCATTGATTTGGACGATCAAGCTATTCTGTTCAATCAGCTTATTGTTTTGCTCTATCAGTTTAAGCACCACATCTTGCAAATTTGAATCATTGCTCATTTTGATAACACCACTTAAGGTCATCCGGGATAATCAACATCACGCCCAAGTCTCTATGTGCATAGATGTTGATCTTATCCAGATATTTGGTGAATTCTTTAATGGTGGCCTTCTTGCTTTGCAGATGGTCTTTAATAAAGGTATTAACCAAAACTTGGTAATCCTTTTCAAGTTGACGGCGCTTAGGTCCATCGAATGCTTGAATAACATCTTTAAAGTTCTGCAAAGCCATGTACTTTTCTGCAGTCTCTTGCCGACCTTCAACATAGATCCGGGCAAGAAACTTTTTCTTAAAAAGTAAATGAAGGTCATCCTTTGAGTTACCGGTCTTTTGCTTGATCTGCTCAAGCCAAGCCCAGTAAAGCCGGTTTTGTGCGGCGCTTCTATCGTCTTCTTTCTGATTGATTCTAACGACTAAAGGTTTGCCTTCTGCGGCTGCTTTGGAGTGATTATTGTTCAGATAGTTAATTACCTGAACAATTCCTGAATAACTATTGATTGGGAATGTTGCTGGTTCCATATTCCCTCCAAAATTAATTCCCTCGAATTCGATGGAATTAATTCACTTTCAGATCAACATCAGGAATTATTGATTGTGGTTTAAAAGCTACCTTGTAGTGGTACGCGCTAACACCTTTACTTGTTAGTTGTTCAGAAAAATAAGTTACATTGTCAGATATACCTAATGAATGTTTCTTAAATTCAGACTCACCAGTTTTGCAGGTCACATCGACCTTGCGCTCACTGACAGCATCAAAAGAACACTTACCCTCAATTGTTAAAATGTATTCACCGGTGATCCCATTATAAAAAACCACTCTACGATCTAACTCAAAATTATCAGCCGCATACGACAAGTTCTTAGATGCAACTTGAGCATCACGAGAACAACCAACCATTGCCATTGTGCACATCAAGCCAATAGCCAAGAATTTTATTTTCATTGCTTTACCTTTCTATAGACACAAAAAAATAGCCTCTCGGCTCCGGATAAAACCCAATTAAACCCACCGCTTTTAATGGGTTTGTTTGGGTTATTTATAAGTCAAAATAAATCTTGTTCTGACTCAAGCATTGCGTTGGTTCGCTTAAGCCATTTATTAAATAAGTCTTCGCTTTCCTGTCTACTCCCTAGTTGATAAGTATCAAATAAATGATGGCAGGAAAAACACAAAGAAACAGTTTTAGAGTCGCAAGCCTTAATAGATCTGCCTTTACCGTCTTTGCTTGAATTAGAGTGCGCGGCTTGGCTTGGTGCTGGTGCACCACATCTCATGCATGGCAGCTTGCGAACTTCGGCTAATCGTTTGGCATCACGCATTCAACATGGACCGTAAATTATTAATCTTGTTTTTCAGTCGAATGATGATTCGATCTATAACAAGCATTTCTTCACGGCTTAACCCGGTGCGAGACAAGTTCTGGTAGCGGCTTAATTCATCCGAATATTTGTTTAAATTTTTCTTAGCTTCGCTTGTATCCATGTTCGCCACCCAATGCCTGTTTTAATTCTGACAATTTGTAGTGTGAATGTGGATTGTGAACACCGACAATACACTTATCTGTGTAAAACCCATGTACCTTAAAATGCTCATTCCATTCATCCACAAAATAAACAGCTTCTTGGTGTGCACTCTCAAGAATCTTTTTTATTCCCTTAGCACCAAGCTTCTCTAAAAGTTTTTTAGCTTTCATATATCCCCCGAAAAAATAAAAGCCCCGCCAATATCTAGTATTTGGCAGGGCTTTATGCGCCGTAATCCGTTCGGCAAAATTGAGAGGTGCCCCAACAAAGCACCTCTCGCGAGATAAAAGTTAAACTCGTATATTCCAGATCTTAACGGCGAGATTTACCACCTCACGTTCATTTTCCCAGTCAACATAAAGTCGCTCTTCATTTAAAGGATGATCAGGCCAAGTGGTTACATGTGTACTTGGACTTTGTGAACCACATTCATGACAAAATGCGCGAGCTGACCAAATCACTCCATGTTCTTTTAAATCATGAGAATCTGAATCTACTGCTAAACCATGAGTACATCCACAGAATGGACAAGGCAACCCTTCAACATCTGGGCGCATATTATTATCTTGATCAGCGTGCCATGTATTGCCCATTTTTGATTCTCCAGAAACGCAAAAAGCCCATCAACTCAATGACAGGCTTTAATCTAGTTTCGCCTTCTTGCGTATGGTGCAAGGGTTACTTACTAATTTAGTTGCACCTTATTTACACTTCGCACAACTTTAACACAAAAATACCACTAGCCCTGATCAGGGTCAAGTGTTCAAGCAAAATTATTTGCATATTTCTCAATAATTTTTTGCTCATATGGTTTCGTAAATAATACGGCGAATTGAACTAGGTTTTCAGGGGTAAATAAGCGATTACCTCTTTTTATATAGTCCTCCAACTCCCTTAAATTTTGGTCATGCTGTCTAAGTTTTTTAAATAATGCCTTAATTGCCACCCCGTCCATTTGGTTGGGGTTCTTGATTTCCCTGTACAGACGATCAAAGTAGTCCTTTAACCTTTCAGCATTATGCCAATTGGCGATAACATCATATTCAGCAATATTTGCGACCAAAACCCGCTTGATGTCTGAGATGTTCTTTCTACCACTTAGGATTTCAGCATTGATTTCTTCTTTTGTTTTGAAGTAATCAATAAAAATAGATCCGTTGCTTGTTACCTCTTGCCTAATTCTCATTCGTATCCAGCAATCCAATGCATCTTCTTTAAAGCTCTTTACTGCCATCTTTATTTGCAAAAATGTCATTTTGCCCGACTGGTTCAAAATTCTTTCTAGACTTTCCTTTAACTGTGGCAGCTTTTCAAACATTGCCTTAATTTGCAGATATTGATTAGCATTGTCTCTAAGATGCTTGAACTGTTTAGCTTTTTCATCAAAGGTCACACCAAAGTGTTTTTTCCCGCACTTATGGCCAATGATAATTTCATTGCCATCATGCAGTGCTGCGATATAACCCTTTTGGTGCTTTCTACCGCAACTAGAAATTCCACAACTAACAAAATCCCTTAATACATAAAAACCAACTAAATCAGAGATAGTGTTTTGAACATCCTCACCCCTAGCAATCGTCACTTTTTCAACAAAATTAGGTCTAGATGTGATTTCTTCAAAATTTGTTATTAAATTAAAATGTTGCGGATTTTCTATCATTCTTGCTCACCGTTGTTTAATCTTCATACAATTATCTGAATTACCAATAAATATCAATAGTTAGATCATACTGAGCCATTTTTATATCTAATAAACTGGTAGCGATTGTGCAAAGCTGCTAAGCCACAACGAACATCGTATTTTGCATCCATGGCTGTTCGCTCTGGAGTTACTAACTGAGTCCATGATTTTTGATTGAAGTAACGCTCTATAATTGCGTCCATCCAATCAAGCATAGCCTCAGAAGTGCAGCCGTCTAAAATATCAATAATCAAGCGCTGTACGGCTCTAGCCTCGTCATCTGTAATTAAGCAGACATTTGGTTTCTTTGAGTGTTTATCAATGAAGTTTTCATCACAAAGGTAATAGGAAATGATCTTTTCTCTATCTCCCTTCTTAAGTCTTAGTTTTGCTTTCTTAATCGCTCCCACTAACGGATTTTCAGTAGATCCACCAAATCTAATCATAGCACCCTGCCAATAACCAAATTGACGCAACCATTCCGGCAAATCGTATTTAGACCAATCAACACCCTGCATGATATGTAACTTTGAATTCATAGATCCCAACCCTCATTTGCCGCTTTATTTGATGTATTCATGCTTACTTGCTTTCTTAGTTCGTCACGTTCTTGCTTAACCTTTTTCAAGTGATGTTCATGCCCAATTGTTTCGCCGTGATGAGATGCTTTCAGTTCTTCAATTGATTGATCTTGCTGCTTAATGATCTTGTGTTGATGGTTTACCAGCCACTTGAGTTTGCCTATTCTGATTTGTGTTGCTTCTGCCTCTACAGCAACCTCATCAGCTTTAATGGCTGCCTCAAATATTGAGAACCCCCCCCAAAAAGAGAGGGAGCCATAAAAACCATGACGGGAAGCCATTGGCAGAGAGCGCTGTATATACAATTGCCACCATGCCAAAAATAGAAAATCTCGCAAAAACCAAATCAAGGTCCGGTTTAATTTTTTTCTGAATCATGCCTTGCGCTCCCCACTTGACATATCCACCAAACCACCATGGACAGCTATTAATTCTCTTTGAACTTCCCCTGTATCGCTATGTGAATGTCCAAGCATTAAAGCTATCCCATCACCAACAATAAGGTAATTTGCATCTGGAAAGCTTTTGCGAACATCTTTCATCAACCTTTCAAAACCTTTGGCCAGTTCTTTAAATTGCTTTTCAAAGTTAGGATTAATCCAATTAAGTAGCGAATTAGCATTCACATCTCCACCAGCAATAACGTTCAATACCTCCTGATTGTTCATGCAAATTCTGATTACTCCGTCATGTCCAGACTCGCTTTCTTTTTTAAACTTTTCTATCAAATTTGATCTTCTTAATTTTACGTATAAACAATTTGCTGCACTGGTTTCCGCATCTCTTACCCCTTGTCCATAAGCGCTGCGTAAGGACATCATTTTTTTGTAAGTCATTTGTTCTTTCATGCTTTACGCTCCCACTTATTAGAACGGTAAAAAATTAGGTATAAAGACAACAAAAATTGAGTTAAATGAGCGAACGCCAGATACTTACCCCCATCAAATACAGCTAGAGCCGATATACATAAAAAGAAAAAAGTGATATCCATGAAGGCTAGTGAAAAGCGAAATTTAGCTAGACTTCCTGAATACTGGTGCAGCTTTGCAGCTATTGCAGCTACAACCAGTCCCATAAAAGTAGCAATACAGATAACGGTCATAATGATTAGGAATGTTTTCATTCTTCTAGCTCCTGAATGGCTTTAAATCTACACATGTCTAAATGCTCTTGAACTCGGACTGCCCCCCTTTTCCCGTGTCGGTTTTTGGCAATAATTAATTCTGTAACCCCAAGAGGTTGAAGTGTTTTGTCATCAGTTAATGGATTAACAAGGATGATCTGGTCTGCATCCTGTTCTATTTGTCCCGACTCTTTAATATCGGATGCTTTAGGCTTTTTGCCTTTCTCTGACTCGCGATTTAATTGAACCAACGCAACAACTGGACATTCAAATTCCTTAGCCATTGATTTGAGCTCACGACTAATAGAGCCAACTTCCTGAAAACGATCTTTCTTGCTTGGATCTCTTACGAGCTGTAGATAGTCAACAATAATGCAACCAAGCTTTACGCCTGCTTTGGCAAAACGGCGCTTTGCTCTTCTCGCGTAGGCTCTAACCTCACTTATGCTTGGTTTCTGCTTTGGTTCGATCCAAATTGGTAGACCGCTGTAAACCTCTCGATACCTTGCATATTCCTTTAGTAATTCGTCATAAAGTGTTGCATTGTGCAAGTTGTCATATGGAATAGAACTAAGTGAACTAAACATTCTGTTTGAGAGTGTCTCTTTGTCCATTTCTGCTGATATAAAAAGAACCC
This sequence comes from Acinetobacter sp. 1130196, assembly GCF_000588095.1. Taxonomy (NCBI): domain Bacteria; kingdom Pseudomonadati; phylum Pseudomonadota; class Gammaproteobacteria; order Moraxellales; family Moraxellaceae; genus Acinetobacter; species Acinetobacter sp. 1130196. The sequence continues at coordinate 24,457 of NZ_JFWX01000023.1, forward strand.
CCTCCTTTTTAACCATAGCAGTATCAATTGCCATCATTTGTGCCAGAGTTGATTTACCAGAACCAGGACGACCTCCAACAACACAAAAATGACCGTTTTGTACTGTGCCAAGCATCTTATCGAGCGTTACAAGATTGAATCTAACTCCAGATAATTGATTCTTAGTTTTCTTCTCTGATTTCTCTATCATTTGCGCCAATGCGCTAGTCAATGCATCACCAAAGCTTGCGCCCATATCGCCATCTTCTGTTTTATCGATTTGACTCAAAAGATTTTCAGCTTCAATGAATGCGTCTGGCACTGTAGTGTCTTTAGCCATTGCGGCAATGCGAAAACCAATTTGCTCAATTTTTCGGTGCGTCTTGAGTTTTTTTAATTGAGTTACATAACTTTCAGCATTGTAAAAACTACTTGGCGCATCCTGCATAAGCTGAATCAAATAATCCTCACCACCCATCAAATGCAAAACATTTTTGCCCTTTAAGTAGTTACTAACCATAACCACATCGTAAGGATGGTTGCTTTCAGAAAGCTCTACGATTGCCTTGTATATTTGTTGATGACGATCTGAGTAAAAACATTCTGCATCCAACTCCTGACCAATAGACTCAAGTGACAAGGATGTAGTCATTAAAGCCGCAAGAACACATTGCTCCATGTTCACATCATGAATATTTGAATTAAATGACATTACCAATCCCCCTCAATTACCTTGTATTGAGCAGGAATGGTCTGCACATCCTCAATTTGAGGCTGGATAGCAACCTGTGCTGGATTAGACATGGCAAGAAAGTGATCAAGCTTGGTTGCATCGCGGCAAATTAGCGTTAGATCAGTATGATTGCCCTCAATATGGAATTGAGATTTAGAGCACCCAACAATAGCTGTCTTGATATCTTCAACCGTGTAACCCTCTTTGAGCCTTGCTTGAATTTTGGATTTGCGCTGGTTATCAAGAATGGTTCGATTATTCTTGTTAAACGTCACTTTCCAAAACTCAAAAACCTCTTGAATCTCATTTTTGAAATTCTCTTTAGGTTTTTCAACAGGCACAGGTTCGCCGTTAGGCGGACATATATTATTTTCTTGGTTAGATGGTTCGTTGGTTAGATGGTTAGATGGTTTAGGCTTTATTTGGGTTTCTTTGGGTTTTTCTGGGTTTAATTCGCTTTCATTTGGGTTTTCTTGGCTTTTATTTTTAAAGCCAGAATTATCAAAATCATTCCCATTATTACCAGAATCATTTTTTGGGTTTTTCTTTGGGCGACCACCTTTTTTGCCATTCTCTGCTTGTTTAGCAAGGAAGGCTCTATACTTTTCAAGCTCTTCTTTAATGTGGTTTTGAATATAAACCCCGTCCTCATTTAATTTGAAAAACTTCTTAAGTACAAATTTAACAGCGTCAATTTCTTCCTCAGTTTCCGCCCACACCCATTCAATAGCCTCTTCAAGCGTTGGGAACGATTCACGGTCGTAACAGGCATCCATGAGCAAGTTATAAACCCCATGCTGCAAAATGTTTAATCTTCCAGCCTTGCGGTAATAATCACCAATATTTCGCTCGTAGTAGTGCATTACAACTTATCCTTTGCTCTTAGACGGTTGATTACAGCGCTCTCAAATCGATTCAAGAGTGCATATAGGTGAGCATGTTTTTGTAGGTCCGCTATAACCTCCCCAATTGGATGGGAAGTTTTGTTGAAATCTTTTTGAACGCCCAAAGCCTTTTCAAGTTCTTTGCGAGATTCCTTGTACTCAGCTATTGAGTCTGCATATGCGTCATGATCAATTTGCCATTGAGTAAGGACTTGATCCTCCTCATCATATGGGCTTGCACAGTCTGAATTTTGTGCTAAGATTTGTTCATTCATTTTGGTTTGCTCCAAATACGATACTTAGACCGCTATCTGTTCCAGCAGATGGCGGTTTTTATTTCTTTGGTGTTGGAATAAAATCGACTAAGAGTAATTCAGGGTGTTTAAGTCTTTCCTTAGCGGGAATGCCTCTAATTTTCCAGTTTTGAACACGCTGAACGTTGTAGCCCAAGGTTTGAGCCAGTGCAGTAGCACCTCCGTGCTTGTCGATAAGCTCAGCATCTTTTTGGACACTACTCATTAGCACCTCGAAATAAATCATTTTGATTGATTCAGTATACACAAACAAAAAAATCATTCAATCATTTTGATTTACACAAAATGTGTTATTATTTGCAGCAATTAATTCTAAGCCTTGCCGAGAGAGTCATGGAAAAGAAGCAAATTCACCCAACAATGGAACGCGTCTACCAAGTCACAAAAATCACTGGGGCCGATTTGGCTTACGCCTTAGATGAGACTCCTCAAATTGTTTACAATTGGGAGCGCCGAGGTATTTCAAAAACTGGTGCTTTTAAAGTATCCAATAAATTTAATATTGATGTCGGCTGGATTCTTACTGGAAAGGGTTCACCATCCATTGATAGTGTTAGAAATAAAAAAATCACCACAGATACTAAACGAGGTGGTTGGGTTCCTGTGAAGTCATACTCGAAGATGGGAATGGATGGTTATTACACTGAAATGGGATATTTAGGTAATGGCGGAGACGGCTATGTACCCTCTCTTACGGCAGGGCCAAATGCTTACGCTGTAAGAGGTACAGGTGATTCAATGTATCCTGCTATTCGTAATGGTTGGTATGTGGTTTGTGATCCAGATGCAGAGCCGACACCTACAGAATTTGTAGAGGTTCAACTGAAAGATGGTAGACGAACCATTAAAGAATTTATTGGAATCGTTAATAATGTACTTCATCTTTTAGCTGTAAATGGCGAGGCAAGGATGACTATTGATATGGAGGATGTGTCTGCAATTGTTGCGGTATCTGATATCATCCCGCCAAGTAAGCATGTGCATGAGTATCCAGTTCAACCCATGCAGAATATATATTTAGATTAAGAAAAATAAAATAAAAAAGCCCGCTATTCAAAAAAGCGGGCTTTTTTATTAACTAAAAATAATTAATCAAAATGATTTAAAATTATCTTGACTAGTTTAAACAAAATGATTTATCTTAAATTACACAAAATGATTGATTCATTTTATAAACACGAAACCCAGAGTCAATGCTCTGGTATTTTAAGATAAATTTTTGTCCTGAAAATTTTGGTCGAGGATCGGGACAAGTAACTTTTTGGTGGTCACATTATGAACCAAATCACAGATATTAGTCAACAAGTCGGCGCTAATTCGCATCTCCGTTCTACTAATAAAAACAAGCCTGCTGAAAAACTACTTTCTCAGCTTGATGCATGGATGGCAGATGAAAGCTCATGCCATTACCTTTCAATTCAAATTACTGGTAAAGAAATTTACCCATTTGGAATTATTAACCGTCCGTTCTTTCATCTTGATCAAGCAGAAAGAAAGCTAGAAAGCTTAAAAAGCTCAAATCCAGAAGTGGATTACTACATTACTGCAGGCGCTTTTGCCACCTCTGCTTTAAATTTTGAAGACGAAGAGGCGCCAATGTGGGAGCGAGTTTGGCTCAATTTTCATGAGTACCGACTAATAAATCTTCAAGTTCAGAAAATGTCTCATGAAGAGTTGGTAAAACTTGTACCAAATTATGATGAAACATTGCTTTGGCAAGAAACTCAAAACACTGAAAGTGCTTGTCACTATTACATGGCTACAGCATTAGATGAGTCTGACCAAGGCATCTCTATGTCATCAGAGTGGTTTATTGATTTGTTAGATGCCATTAGTGCAAAACAGTATTTTTCCAAAACATGTCCTGGTCGCAAAGTTGAGATTCGCTCAGGCGTTGTGTCCACTGAAGATTTAATGGCTTTAGATGGCCGTACTAGTGATTGCTATCAAGCTCTAATCGATGCTCACAAAGAACGCTTAACTTTACTTAAAAATAAAGGGGAATAATCATGCGTACTAGTTCACAACTTTTTCCAGAAAACAAAAGCGTGACTGTGGATGACCTTGTTACAGCACGTAGCGAAGCTAAAAATGATATGGGCGATATAAACGCCCTACTCTCTGCAATTGAACTAAGTCTAGTGGATAAATTAAAGGACCACGACTTAAGCAAATTATCTTTCGATAAAGTATTTCGTCTTATTGGTGTCGCTAAAACTCAGGCAGAAATGTCTCAGGATTATCACAACGGTGAGCTTGCTCAATTAACAGGTGGTCAATACCAACTTGATGAGCTGAAAAATAATATTACGCACCTTGAGGTTGCCCCAGAGAAGCAAGAAATCAACATAAATCATTTAGCTCCAGCGAATGCAGCCATCTCTAAAACACTTACAGAAGGTTTTAAAAATGACGGACGGCGTTAATTACGCCGACCTCTCTAGGGAGGTTCTTTTTAAGGCGTTTTTATTGTGGCTTACAAAGATTGGGTATCGCGGAATTGTTAGACCATGTGGGCGTATGGAGTTTTATTGCGCCACAGTCAGCAAACTTTTTCCTAGAAACGTACACATCATGTATGACGGAAAAATGAATAAAGCAGCTACCCAACTTTATAAAGAATTTGAAAATCATTTAAAGGCTTGATTATGAACAATGTAATACGCTTTAGACGAAATAGGCTTGCACATAAGATCAGCCCGCAAGATGTAAAACAAAGGCTACTCAATCCTAGTAAGGATCTTGACCTTAAAAAGGCGGATCAAATTTTAGGAGTTTTTTTCGATAACTTGTCACAAGAAGAAATCATCGAATTGGCACGAGTAGCAACTTTAGAAGCCTTGGAAGCAGATGCCCGCTACAAGAAAACCAATAGTGCAACAAAACAGATCCTTCACTTACTAGGTGGTTTCTTGGATCGCCGATCTAAAGAGGAATGGAAGAAGTATAACGACTCCATGACTCTAGATTCAGAAGCAGCAGCAAAGGCGCGTGCATTTGAAGAAGCTAAAGACGTATTGCCAGAAATTGCTGGAACCACATTCGCAACCGTATTTGCAAACAACAAAGAGGTGCAACCATGAATTTTAAGAGGCAAGTAACCCTAACTTATAGGCATCTTCAAGCAACAAGCCTTTTTGCTGCACAGCGTGAAGTAAGGTTCTACTTAATGGGCGTGTTGGTTAAAGATGGAATGATGGCTGCCACAAATGGTCACTGTGCCCTGATCTGTGATGCTCCAGAGGTTCAAGATATAGAGGTGATTATCCCAATTGAAATAGTTAAATCTTTTATTAAAAAGGTCGGTAATAACCCAAAAGTAAAGACTATCACTTTAAGCCAAATTGATGATGAATTTTGGTTATTGGATTACGAAAATGGGATGTTTGAATTCTTTCGTCCAATTGAGGGTAAGTTTCCAGATATAAGCCGTGTTGATATTCCTAAACCGACCGAACCCCCTAAAGAGTTTGTACAGTGGAATTTAGAATATGTGAGCAACTTCGCGAAATGCTCCAAAATTCTTAATTGCCGATTCCCTCTCTTTTATCCATCTGGTGCCACTACTTCAACTTATGTGGAATTTGTGGACGGCGTACATGGCCTGTTGATGCCATTGAGAGTTTGAGGAGAAGGCTAATGTTAGATTTGAATAAGTTAAGAAGTGAGTTTGAGGCTCAACACAGTGACAAGGTTTTCAAGATAGTCAAATTTGATGAGGCAACCAATGCATATTGCTTACATGCTCATTTGCCACTAACTGAAATTAACCTATCTGCCCTAGCCGAAATTAATTATGGATGGGATTTGTGGCAAAAAGCCAAAGCTCAGGCGGTGCCAGATACTCACATTCTAATTCCAAAGGAACCAAAGAACGACACAATAATTGCTATAGCAAGTGTTTGCCTAGGTCCTACAGGCTCAGAAGCTGAGTTTCTAAACTTGGATGAAGCAAAAGCTGTTTATCAAGCATTGGTAGCAAGCGAATCGGGAGCAGAACAATGAGCATAACTCTTAATGGTCACCAATTAAAAAGCCTTCTCGAATTTGTAAATCCAGATGGTGAAAATGATTTAGATCAACTTGAGACTGAATTAACTATTAAATTTTTTGAAGATGGGCACAGTGGCAAAGGCTATTACTTTTGGATGACCGAATATCCTGAAGAAGGTGCAATGAAGCTGGATATTGAATCGGGAGCTGAGGGATGAGTGAAATATCTGTTTTTAACTTCAATCAAAACGAAGTTCGCACCATTATAAAAGAGGATGGTGAAATTTGGTTTGTTGCTCCTGATGTGGCAACGGTTTTAGGGTATCGCAACGCACCAGATATGGTACGCAATTTGGATTTTGATGAAGCTGATACGCACAATCTGCGTATCAGGTCTGAGAATGGTGTATTGCAAGATCGCCAAGTATCTATCATTAATGAATCAGGTCTTTATTCCGCAACACTGAAAAGCCGTAAACCTGAAGCTAAGCAATTTAAGAAATGGGTTACTTCTGATGTATTGCCAAGCATTCGTAAAAATGGTGGCTATATTTCAGGTCAAGAAAACGATGATCCTGAAATCATAATGGCTAAGGCTCTGCAGGTCGCTAATAATGTGATTCTTCGCAAGACTCAAGAATTACAGCAAGCTCGGACTGAACGCGACCATGCTATTACAACCAAAGCGGAAATTGGTAGTCGCCGAGAGGCTACAGCCATGGCAACTGCATCTAAGTTTAAGCGTGAAAATGAAGACCTTAAGCAGAAATTAGGTGAATCCATTTCTTTCGCAGCGGTGGCCTCAATCAACACAAAACTCAAAACTAACTTTGGAAATAAAGAAGGTCGCCTGCTCTCTAAATATAGTCGTGAGCACCATTTAGAAATTAAAAAAGCGACTGTACAGGGTCAACGCTTCTCCGAAGTAAATTCATATCACCGAGATGCTTGGCTTGCAATTTTTAACATTGATTTAACCTCAGTTTTTGGAGCGTAACTATGAAACAGCCATCTAAACTTATGTGTCAACTAGGTTCATTATCTCGTGGACTGGATAAAGAAAATTCAGAGTTTGAGCCAAAGTCACGCGATAAACTCGCTTTAAAACTGAGAAAGGTTGTAAAGAGTGCCCAAAAACTCGAAGCACAGGAGTTTGATTTGTTCTGTCGTATTAATGGGGCAAGGGATATTGTTTTGGATCTTATGGATGGCTTAGGTCTTAAGAAAGGCGCTGAGATTGAAAAGCAATTAATTCTTATTCTTGAATCATTGGATGGTGTGGAATGACAGAAGTTAAATTTGTTTCTATGCCTGCATCCGAATTGGCTCAGGTCATCGAAAAGGCATGTGAGAATGCAGTAACTAAAGTTTTAGCAGCCCAAGGCGATGAGCTGCTTAACATTACGCAATTATGTGAACGTATACCGGGCTTATCCTACCATTCATTTAAGAAGCTAGCCAAAGAACATAGATTCAAAGATATAAAAGGCCGTTATTCGCTTACGGCTGTGAAAGCCGCGCTGCAATCTCACTAGATGTGGGATTGTAGTAAATCATCGCACGCCGTGGATTACTCCACCCAAACATTTTACACAGATCAAGCAACGGGATTTTTAAAGCAATTTTTGTTGCTGCAGTATGGCGACTATCATGGAAAGTAAAACCTTCTAAACCCGCTTCTAATTTAGCATCACGAAATTCATCGGTTGCATCATCGCTAGTTATACTAAATACATACCCTTGCTTTTTTGGGCCGATGGATTTAAAGATTTCTACCGCTTGGGAACTTAAAGGCACTTCCCTTGCACGACCATTTTTTGTAAGGTCTAAAATTAAATAGCTTTTACTCAATCTAATTTTTTCCCATTTCAGATTGCAAATTTCTGAAAGTCTCATTCCGGTTTGTAAAGCGATTAAAAAGATATAGCGCATCTCAGTAGATAAGAAAGGTAATAAAATTTCTATTTCTTCATCACTAATTACACGTTCTCGATGCGGTGATTCTGAAGGGAACTTAATTTCACGTAGAGGGTTCACTGATAGCCATCGCTTGACCTCAATGCACCAAGTGAAAAAAGCTGACAGCAAAATAAACTCACGCCTAATCGTGGCACCTTTAACATTTAAAAGCCTTTGCTCACGCCATTCTGTTAAGAAGTCTTTATTAACTTGAATGAGCGGCTGATCTACATACATGGCTTTTAATAAAAAGTTTATTTTTCTTCGTTCTTTTTCATAGCCACGTTTATTAATAGAGACAGTATCACGGTACTCAATTAAGGCATCTTTAAATATAATATGGTCGAAAATCTCTAACTTTTCATTCTTTAATCTTACTTCTGTTTCTTGCGCCCACTTCTTTGCATCGCGCAAAGTATCAAATGTTTTTGATTTAGCCGGATGCGGCTTAATTCTAACGGTAGCTGTCACTCTACCATTGCGTTTTTGAAAGGTCGCCATTGTTTAAAATCTTGCTGCACTTTTGTTGCACTTGATTTTAAATTCTATGCAAATTGAATTGCAAGCAAATTAAATATAATTCATAAGTCATTGTTTTTTATAATTATTAAACAAATGAAATTTGATTAAATTTAATAAAAAGCGCTCCAAAAGGAGCGCTTTTTTCACTGAAAAGTGATTATGCAGTTACTTTCGCAACAACACCAGCACCTACAGTACGACCACCTTCTCGGATCGCAAAACGTAGACCTGGGTCCATTGCGATTGGGTGGATTAATTCTACTGACATTTCAACGTTGTCACCTGGCATTACCATTTCAACGCCTTCTTTCAACTGGATCGCACCAGTTACGTCAGTTGTACGGAAGTAGAACTGTGGACGGTAACCATTTAAGAATGGAGTGTGACGACCACCTTCTTCTTTAGAAAGTACGTATACTTCTGCGTCGAATTTAGTGTGCGGCTTGATTGTACCTGGTTTAGCAAGTACTTGACCACGTTGTACATCTTCACGCTTAGTACCACGAAGTAATACACCACAGTTCTCGCCTGCACGGCCTTCGTCAAGAAGTTTACGGAACATTTCTACGCCAGTTACAGTTGTTTTAACTGTATCTTTAATACCAACGATCTCTACTTCTTCACCAACTTTAACGATACCAGATTCTACACGGCCTGTTACTACTGTACCACGACCAGAAATTGAGAATACGTCTTCGATTGGCATTAAGAATGCTTTGTCGATAGCACGTTCTGGTTCTGGGATGTAAGAGTCAAGAGCTGCTACAAGAGCAAGAACTGATTCTTCACCGTAAGGACCTGCTTCACCGTTAAGAGCAGCAAGAGCTGAACCACGGATTACTGGAGTGTCATCACCTGGGAAGTCGTAAGTAGAAAGAAGTTCACGAACTTCCATTTCTACTAATTCAAGTAATTCTTCGTCGTCAACAAGGTCGCATTTGTTCAAGAATACGATGATGTAAGGTACACCAACCTGACGAGAAAGAAGGATGTGTTCACGAGTTTGTGGCATTGGACCGTCAGTCGCAGCACATACAAGGATCGCGCCGTCCATCTGAGCAGCACCAGTGATCATGTTTTTAACGTAATCGGCGTGGCCCGGGCAGTCAACGTGTGCGTAGTGACGAATTGGAGAATCGTATTCTACGTGTGAAGTATTAATTGTAATACCACGTGCTTTTTCTTCAGGTGCTGAGTCGATTTGCGAGTAATCTTTCGCTTCACCGCCGTAAGTTTTTGCACAAATAGTTGCAATCGCAGCAGTTAAAGTTGTTTTACCATGGTCAACGTGACCGATTGTACCCACGTTTACGTGTGGTTTATTACGTTCAAACTTGGCTTTAGCCATGATGATCTTCCTTTATTAACTACTCATGGAGGGTCACCCCATGAGCACTTGGTTTTCAACTAAGAATTAGTTAGGGCTTATAGTAATCGAAAGATTACTCGTCGTCACCTTTTTTACCGCCAGCTTGGAATTTAGCAATGATGCCTTCAGCCACGTTACGTGGAGTTTCAGCATATTTAGCAAATTCCATTGAGTAAGTCGCACGACCTTGAGACATAGAACGCATTTGAGTCGCGTAACCAAACATCTCAGCAAGAGGAACTTCTGCTTTAATTGCTTTTGTTCCACCAGGAAGATCGTCCATACCTTGAACCATACCACGACGACGGTTTAAGTCACCCATGATATCGCCCATGTAGTCTTCTGGAGTTTCTACTTCAACTTTCATGATAGGTTCAAGAAGGATAGGATCCGCTTTCATGAAACCATCACGGAAGGCATAAGAACCAGCCATTTTGAACGATAATTCGTCAGAGTCGACATCGTGGTAAGAACCGTCGAAAAGAACAGCTTTAACGCCTACAACTGGGTAACCAGCCAAGACACCATTCTTCATACGTTCTTGAATACCTTTATCAACTGCACCGAAGAATTCTTTAGGTACTACACCACCAACAACTTCTTCAGCGAATTCGTATTCTTTACCAGCAGTTTCAACGTCAAGCGGTTCTAAACGAACATATACGTGACCGAACTTACCTTTACCACCTGTTTGACGTACGAATTTACCTTCTTGCTCAACAGTTTTCTTAATCGTTTCACGATAAGCAACCATTGGTTTACCGATATTCGCTTCAACACCGAATTCACGCTTCATACGGTCAACGATGATGTCAAGGTGAAGCTCACCCATACCAGCAATAATTGTTTGACCAGATTCTTCATCAGTACGAACACGGAACGATGGATCTTCTTTCGCCAAACGGCCTAAAGCGATAGACATTTTTTCTTGGTCTGCTTTAGTTTTTGGTTCTACAGCCAATGAAATTACTGGCTCTGGGAATTCCATACGCTCAAGAGTAATGATGTTTTTCTCATCACATAATGTATCACCAGTTGTAACGTCTTTAAGACCTACACACGCTGCGATATCACCTGCACGGATTTCATCAAGATCTTGACGCTCGTTCGCGTGCATTTGCACGATACGACCGATACGTTCACGCTTAGCTTTAACTGGGTTATAAACCGGATCACCTTGTTTAAGAACACCAGAGTAAACACGTACGAATGTTAAGTTACCTACGAATTTGTCGTTCATGATTTTGAACGCAAGTGCAGAGAACGGAGCTTCGTCAGATGCTTCACGAGACGCTTTAGTTTCGTCTTTATCGTCAAGGATACCTTCGATCGCTTTAACTTCTGTAGGTGATGGTAAGAATTCAATTACAGCGTCCAACATACGTTGAACACCTTTGTTTTTGAACGCAGAACCACAAAGCATTACTTGAATTTCAGAAGCTAATGTACGAGCACGTAAACCAGCGATGATGTCTTCTTTAGAAAGATCACCTTCTTCTAGGTACTTGTCCATTAATTCTTCAGAAGCTTCAGCAGCTGCTTCAACCATGTTAGTACGCCATTCTTGAGCAGTATCAACTAGGTCAGCAGGAATATCACCGTATTCAAACTTCATACCTTGAGAAGCTTCATCCCAGATGATTGCCTTCATTTCGATAAGGTCAACAACACCTTGGAATGTGTCTTCAGCACCGATTGGCACAACGATTGGCACAGGGTTACCGCCCAAACGTGTTTTCATTTGTTCAACAACACGGAAGAAGTTTGCACCAGTACGGTCCATCTTGTTCACGAATGCTAAACGAGGCACTTTATATTTGTTTGCTTGACGCCATACAGTTTCAGACTGAGGCTGTACACCACCAACTGCACAGTAAACCATGCACGCACCGTCAAGAACACGCATAGAACGTTCAACTTCAATTGTGAAGTCTACGTGTCCCGGTGTATCAATTACGTTGATACGGTGTTGTTGGAATTGGTTAGCCATACCAGACCAGAAACAAGTTGTAGCAGCAGAGGTAATTGTAATACCACGCTCTTGCTCTTGTTCCATCCAGTCCATTGTTGCTGCACCGTCGTGTACTTCACCAATTTTGTGAGATACACCTGTGTAGAACAAAATACGTTCAGTTGTAGTTGTTTTACCTGCGTCAATGTGCGCAGAGATACCGATGTTACGGTAACGAGTAATTGGGGTTTGGCGAGCCATGATGTCTACATTCCTAAATGTTATCTTTAAAACAGGGCGCATCAATTAAATTGATGCGCACGAATACTCAAACGGGGCAACTTAAATACCCGCAAAGCCCCCACTTTGGTAGAGAGCAATGTTGAATCTAGCTACTGTATGCATGAGTATTCTCCTGATTAGGGACTGTTTTATCCGCTTAGAAACGGTAGTGAGAGAAGGCTTTGTTAGCTTCTGCCATACGATGCACGTCTTCACGTTTTTTGATCGCGGCACCTTTGCCTTCAGCTGCATCAAGCAACTCGCCAGCAAGACGTAAAGCCATAGTTTTTTCAGAACGCTTAGCAGCAGCATCTACTAACCAACGCATTGCTAAGGCAGTACGACGGGATGGGCGTACTTCCATAGGTACTTGATAAGTAGCACCACCAACACGGCGTGCTTTTACTTCGACCATAGGACGAACTTTCTCAAGAGTAGTCTCGAAAAATTCAACTGGGTCTACTTTGTTTTTTTCTTGAACGCGTTCTAAAGCACCGTAAACGATACTTTCAGCAATAGATTTTTTACCATCTTGCATTACGTGGTTCATGAATTTAGCGATTGTTTGGCTGCTAAATTTTGGATCTGGAAGGATCTCACGAGCAGCGACTACGCGACGTCTTGGCATTTTAATACACCTAATAATATGACACTTCAGGATAATCCAGCAGTTTGTACAAGTGTCATGTACACGACGCTGGCCTTACTATACGTCGCTTGAATTACAAATCTATGAAGAATTCAAACAAGCGAAACGCTAAAGGGCTTTTGGACTAGTTTCCTAGAATTACTTCTTAGGACGCTTAGTACCGTATTTAGAACGTGATTGATTACGATCTTTAACGCCGGCACAGTCTAAAGAACCACGAACGGTATGGTAACGTACACCTGGTAAGTCTTTAACACGACCACCACGGATAAGAACAACACTGTGCTCTTGTAAGTTATGACCTTCACCACCGATGTAGCTAGATACTTCAAAACCTGAAGTTAAGCGAACACGGCAAACCTTACGCATAGCTGAGTTAGGTTTTTTAGGTGTAGTTGTATAAACACGTGTACAAACACCACGACGTTGTGGACAAGCCTTCAACGCAGGAACTTTGGATTTTTCAACCAAAGTCGTACGACCCTTACGGATCAACTGATTCGTTGTTGCCATATGGCAATTCTCCCGTTATTAAAAAACCTTAAAAAGAAAATACCTCTTTTTAAGGGCACATAATTGTAAGCCAAGATGCAAAAATGGTCAACATGGCAATACTTACCAAATGTTGACCATATCAATGTTTGACAGGATGATTTACAAATTTAAATAAGGCTGAAACTTAATTTTCAAACCCTGTCTTTGTAATTGTATTGTTAAGAGTACTTTTGATCCTCTACAACCTCATCATTTTCAATTTCTAATGCTGGTTTTTGTTCACTGTGTTCATGCTCAACCACATGTTTTTCTGCAAGCTGCTCAATACCGTTATGAACATTTTCTTGCACTTTTTCTTCACTTTTTTCAGAAGTATTGGATTTGACTACAACAGATACTTTTGAAATTACATCATGATTTTCAATTTTATGATGTTGTGCTGCATGTACACTGCCATTTTCTCCAACATTTAAAAGACGTGGACTTGCCTTTTGAATAAGAGTTACTGCAGCATAGTAAGCTTGTAATGGTGATAAATGCTCACTTGGGTGTTCATTTAAATAATGTCGTGCTGCACCAAAAATAGCTTGTGCTTTATGGCCTACATCTTCTTGTAACTTCCAGCTATAAACAGCACTAAGTACTGCACCAGCAATTGGAGTAAACTTGCCAACCGCAGCAAGTTGAGGAACTTTATTTAACCAGCTCCATTTGAACTCACCATTTTCATCGACTAACCAGCTTTTTAAAGTCTCAATATCATTTGAAGACCCAAGTACTTGCTGAAACTGTTGAATGTCTTGTGTCTCTAACATATTACGTAAAGCTTTAAGTGCTAAAAGCACTGTCTGCTTCTCTGCAATCAGGCTAATATCAACTTCTTTAAAAATAAATTCAACGACATCTTGATCAGTGGCTTCAGTCAAATCAAATCCGTGTGATCGTCCTGTTTGATAAATTGTTCTTAAGACCAATACTAAAGAAACAGGAATATCTACGGCTGCACCGACCATACCCGATACACCTGTAATTGCACCTTGAATACTTGCAATTAGTTTATTTTGTTCAATTAAAGCCTGACTTAAACGTTGTGAACGTGAAGTATCTTTAGTCAGCTCAAATAGGTCTTTTGCTCCCGCCTCTTCTAAGATTTTTTCAGTCAGCGTACTTTTTGAACTAAAGTCATTTAGCCAATCAAATAAATAGCTCGATATTTTTTCATTCCAGTCAGGCGAAATAAATGTCGCAATACCATTGACCTTTCTAAAATGACGACCAAACACCTGACGCGTAACTTTAGGTAAATGTTCACGTAACATTTGTTGTGGACTTTCATACTGTTCCACTTCAAAAGGACTTTTACTTCTAGCATTACCTTCTACTGTTTTACCACTTGCAAGTGGCTCAGCCAACTTACTAACCTCACCTATTTGGCTTTGCTGCAAGATGTTTAAACCATTAGAACTGAGCTTTTTAGCCACTCCGAAGACCTGAGAAAACAAATTGTCAGATTGATTATTATTAAATTTTGTCATCCAGTACCTCGATTTTTTAATTTATCTAATTAGAGATAAATACTAGGTGGAATGTGGATTTATCTCAACTTGAATGTGTGTATTTTAGTTAACCCTAAATGCAACATACTGTGTATTTGGTTATTTTTTTTAAATGCAAAATTGACATAAAGATTTGCCATAAGAAATAAAAAACCTTTCTGCTATCATGGTAACAACGAAAACATATGTCTAATGTTCTTACAGCTATATTCTCCTATCATTTAATAGCTGCTCATGTTCATAGACTTTAAATATCACCATAAAGGGACCTGTAGATGAAACGTGTTGTAATCACTGGTATGGGTATTAACTCATGTATCGGTAACTCTTTAGAAGCAGTTACTCACTCACTTCAAAATGGAATCTCCGGGACACGTTTTAACCCAACTTATGCTGAACTCAATTTTAAGAGTCATGTCAGCGCTGCTGCAGAACAAGATTTTGACAATATTGATCGTAAATTAAAACGATTCATGGGCGTATGTGCAATGTACGCTTATAACTCTGCTGTTGCCGCTGTTGAACATGCTGGCTTAAAAGCAGAAGATTTAGCAGATAATCCACGTTATGGTATTGCTGGCGGTTCAGGTGGTGGTTCAACTGCTTCTGTTGTAGAAATGACTGAGCTTTTAGAAACTAAAGGTGCTCGTAAAGTTGGTCCTTTCTTCGTTCCACGTAACATGACAAACACAATTACTGCAAACGTGGGTGTTGCATTTAAACTTCAAGGTATTGCTCACTCAATCGCAAGTGCTTGTGCAACTTCTGCAGATGCAATTGGTTATGCATATAATCTTATTCAACTTGGTAAACAAGACCTTATGCTTGCTGGTGGTGGTGAAGAAGATCACTGGTCTCAAAGCTTATTGTTTGATGCTATGGGTGCTTTATGTTCTAAATACAACGACACCCCTGAAACAGCATCTCGTCCATATTCAAAAGACCGTGACGGTTTCGTTATTGCTGGTGGTGGCGGTTTCGTTGTTCTTGAATCTCTTGAACATGCTCAAGCACGTGGTGCAAAAATTCTTGCTGAAGTTGTTGCTTATGCTGCGAACAGTGACGGTGCAGACATGGTTGCTCCAAGCGGTGAAGGTGCGACTCGTTGTATCTTGATGGCTCTTGAAGAAGCAAAACAACACGGCGTAGAAAAAATTGACTATGTAAATACCCATGGTACTTCTACACCAGCTGGTGATGTTACTGAACTTAAAGCAATGGAACGTGCTTTTGGTGAAGGTAAAGTTCCACCTTTAAGCTCAACTAAATCTATGACTGGTCATAGCTTGGGTGCTGCTGGTGTTCATGAAGCAATTTACTCTGTATTAATGCTTCAAAATGACTTTATTGCTCCAAACATTAACGTGACTGAGCTTGATGATGGCACTGAAGGTTTTGATATTGTGCTTGAAAAACGTGATGCAAAATTGAATACTGTAATGAGTAACAGTTTTGGCTTTGGCGGTGTAAACGCTTGCCTAATTTTCAAGAAGTGGGATGCATAATCCCACCTAGGATTAACGATGGATGCACCTTCTGATGCTTTTTTGTGGGTAAAAGCATTACATATTATTGCTGTGGTTTGTTGGTTCGCTGCTTTGTTCTACTTACCACGTCTTTATGTTTACCATGCAATGAGTGAGGATGCGGCAAGTCATCAACGCTTTGAAGTGATGGAACGTAAGTTGTATCGAGGTATTATGTGGCCATCTATGATTGCCACATTAATTACCGCCCATTTTCTCGTAGACTGGGGCGATGCAACTCGACATTACCATGAAGCCACATGGTTCTATTTAAAAGTTGGATTAGTGGCTTTATTAGTGATTTATCATTTAGTTTGTGGTTACTATCGCAAAAAGCTTATTGGAAATGCTCACTATAAATCACATAAGTTCTGGCGTTTTTTCAATGAAATGCCAACCTTAATTTTATTTGCTGTTGTGATTTTAGTTGTCGTAAAACCTCAGTTTTAACTGGGGTTTTTTATTATCTAAGATTTTTAACTGAATTCTTTTATTCATTTCACTGGCTTAACCTATTCATAATTTATTTTTCCGAGCAAAAGACTTTTACAGCAATCTTGATACATTCTTATAAAAACACCTCATCTTTTTTATAAATTCAATAAACAGTAAGGATAAAGCATGAAAAGTCTGGCTTTTATTCATCGTAACGATACTCGTTTTGCAGTCGGCGATTTTTATCCAGTTCTTTCTGTTTTTTCCTACCATGAGTTAGGTAATACACTCTCCCCCTTTTTACTACTCGACCATTTAGGCCCCGGAAAAATTGCACCGTCTATAAAACGTAGAGGAGTCAATGATCACCCCCATCGTGGGTTCGAAACGGTAACATTTGTTTATGCAGGTGAATTGGAACACAAAGATTCATCTGGCGGAGGTGGGTCTATAAGTGCTGGCGATGTGCAATGGATGACAGCAGGCGCTGGTGTAATTCATCGGGAATTGTTTAGTGAAGAATTTTCTAAATCTGGCGGTGCTTTTGAAATGATCCAGCTTTGGGTCAATTTACCAGCAGCAGATAAAATGAATTCTCCACGCTATCAAAGTTTAAAGAAAGCTGAAATACCAGTGGTAAAACTGGAAAATGAGGCTGGATTTGTACGTATTATTGCCGGGCGGTTTAATCATGTTATAGGACCCGCGCTTACTCACACACCTATTACCTTATTAGATGTAGAGCTCCGCGCAGGTCAGCAAGCCATTTTCCCTGCTCAATCTGGCGAAACAACATTAGTTTATTTACGTTCAGGCCGAGTACAATTTCAAAAAGATGAAGAAGTCCTAGAGGAACAAGGTTTAGCAGTGATGTCAAACCAAGGAGAGCATTTCTCTATTACGGCTTTACAAAGTTGTAAGTTACTTATTTTGACAGGACAACCCATTACAGAACCGATTAATGGTCATGGTCCATTTGTAATGAATACTTATGATGAGATTTTACAAGCCTATGATGATATTAAAAATGGAAGATTTGCCAAGTAAAACAGCCTAACTACCGCATGCGAAACAAATCACAGTTATTTGCGTCTGTCTTTCAACATAGTTGATGTATGTTATGCTACAAATTAACAGATGAACTTATTTACTAGCAAAACTATGTTCACTCTCAACGCTTTTAAACTTCTCATATATCGGCAATTTATTATTTTCACCCTTTTTATTTTTCGTCACTTAAAAAGCTATCCAATTCGATTTCTTACGCCTGAAGAAAAGGTTTTGGCGCAAAGGGTGTTTGGGGATTTGCTAGATTGCGAACGACCTAAAATTATTGCTACTCGTTACTTACCTTGGCAATCTCATGGAATTTTGATGGCGCCAAATGGAAATATTTATGTCAATCTTTCTGACTACAGTAGTAATTACGCGCTAGAGTCTAAATTCATACAAGGCATTTTTATTCATGAGTTGACTCATGTCATGCAATACCAACGAGGTATTCATGTACTACTAAAAGGTGCCTTACTGCAAACGGCCTATTATCTGAGTTTTAAATATTACAACCCATATAAATACACTTACCATCCTCAGAAAGCTTTTAGCTCTTACAATATTGAGCAGCAAGGAGAAATTGCTAGAGATATCTGTTCAGGTAAGCTGCCAAATATTATTTGTTCACCTCACTTTGATTTGTAACTAAATAATCAAGATCGTCTTCAACGTAACTTTTTTGCTAACTTATAATCAGAAAATTTATAAACAAAAAAATATGAAAATAAAGTTGAGATCTGAGTTTATTAATGTCAAATTATTGAAAATAAGTATAAAAACTTATTCCAAAATTTGGAGTGTTAAGGCAGTATACAAACAATAAAAATAATGAAGCTTGTTTCTATTGTATACAGAAAATCTCGTTATTTTTACGCAGAAAATATGTGATTGGTATATATTATTGATCTTGACATTTTTGTTTACTATTTTACTTGTTTATTATCGTGCTATACACATCGTTGAAAAATTATATTCATAAAAATCAACACTATGTGTATTTATATTCGTTATGATCTAGGATTAGGTTTGAATGAAAAGTTTTAAAGTTGCCCTTGCTCAGTTTTCTCCGCATATTGGCAATATTGACTCAAACACCCAAAAGATGATTGAGCAAGCAAATCAGGCGAAAAAACAAGATGCTGACCTGATTATTTTTCCTGAGCTTTCTGTGATTGGTTATCCAGCTGAAGACTTATTGTTACGTCCAAATTTAAATAAACGTATGCAAAAGGCTTTTGCTCAACTTAGCGAAGTTAAAGATATTGTGATGGTTTTCGGCTTCGTAAACCAGACAGAAGATGGTCAACGTTATAATTCAGCTGCTGTCATGAAAGATGGCCAAGTTTTAGGTGTCTTCAATAAACACAACTTGCCAAACTATGGCGTTTTTGATGAAAAACGTTATTTCCAAAAAGGCCATCAGCACTTGGTATTTGAGTACTTAGGTCATAAGTTTGGTGTACTCATTTGTGAAGATATCTGGTCAATCAATACAGTAAAACAATTAAGCCAATTAAATGTTGATACTGTACTTGTGCTTAATTCATCGCCATATGAAGTGGGTAAACCACAGCATCGTAAACAGACATTAAGTGAGCTTGCAAAGCAGCTTCATTTAAACATTGTTTATGTCAACCAAGTCGGTGGACAAGATGATTTAATTTTTGATGGTACAAGTTTTGTCAGCAACCAAAATGGTGAAATTGCTTTACAAGCGCCAAGCTTTAAAGAAGACCTGTATATAGCTGAATTTGACCGCGATACAAAATTATATAAGGTCACCGAGTCTGCTCCTGCATTGGAAACTTTTGCAGAGATCTATCAAGGCTTAGTCATGGCAACACGTGACTATGTAGAGCGCTCAGGTTTTCCTGGAGTAATTTTAGGTCTTTCTGGCGGTATTGACTCTGCCCTTACGCTCGCTATTGCAGTTGATGCAATCGGTGCTGAAAGAGTTCAAGCTGTGATGATGCCTTATACCTACACCTCTCAAATTAGTGTAGAAGATGCAGCTGAACAAGCTCGCCGTATGGGCGTGACTTTCGGTATTGCCGAAATCCACTCAATCGTAAATAGCTTCATGCAAACTTTATATCCGTTCTTTGGTAATTCACCAGCCGATGCGACTGAAGAAAATTTACAAGCGCGCGCTCGTGGTACATTGCTTATGGGCTTATCTAACAAGTTTGGTAATTTAGTCCTTTCTACAGGTAATAAATCTGAACTTTCAGTCGGCTATTGCACACTTTATGGTGACATGGTGGGCGGCTTTGCTGTTCTCAAAGATGTTTATAAAACAATCGTGTTTGAATTAGCAAAATACCGTAATAGCTTAAGTGAAACTCCGGTTATTCCTGAGCGTGTGATTACTCGCCCACCTTCAGCAGAACTTCGTCCAGATCAAAAAGACCAAGATTCTTTACCAGCGTATGATGTATTGGATGCTATCCTTTATGCATACATTGAAGAAGATTTAGGTCAGGCAGACATTATTGCCAAAGGTTTCGATAAAGAAGTTGTTGAAAAAGTCATCCGTTTAGTTGATCGTAATGAATACAAACGTCGTCAAGGTGCGATTGGTCCGAGAATTACTTCTCGTGCATTTAGTCGCGAACGACGTTATCCGATTGTCAACGGTTGGACAGCAAATGACTGAGCAGAAAAACTCATCAAAAATCACAGCACTTGCTCAAGCACTTTTGCTTGAGCAGGTGGAATTTTTCAAAAAACAATTATCGATAGAAAACTCACCTATTTATTTCCAGCAGTTCATTCAACTGTTTATGCAACATGCTGACGAAATTAAACTTTATGAAGTTGTAGATTTAGAACAATTACAAGCCGTTGTGAAACGCTATGCTTTTGAAATGCAGCTGGGTGCAGGCTTACTTGAGTTTATTGGGGAAATTGCACAGCGTATTTATTTATCTGCCATGAAATCTCCAATTCAGCTACAAGACTTGGTATCCGATCACCAGTTTGAAATGTGGCTTTCCAAGTTTTTGGAAATGGAGCATATCCCTCAATATCTAAATGAGTTTTTAAGAACCAGCCCTTCTGTTCAACAACTTTGCCAATATATTGCTACTTCAACCTTAGAACAAAAATTACCAAAATTTTTAACTGCCACTACAGTGAATGACTACCATTTTGAATGGCAGCATAAACTTAAAAAATTCTCGTTTTTACAGCAACAACGTCTCGAGCACAAACTTGAAACTTGGATTGCTAGTTTTATTCATGAACAACTTACAGAATTAAGTCTTTTGTCGGCTGAAGATTTAGAAAGCTTAGTGCGTCATATCTGGGAAGATATTAGACATAAAAAAATGTATGAGTTTATGAAACAGCTCACTCCTCTTGATGTGGAAGAGTTCTTTGTCTTAATTTATGAATACTGGAAAGAATTACGTCAATCGCAATTTATGCAAGATCTTATTTTGTATGGCGTCGAAGTTTTTTATGATTTTTATAAAGACCAAAGTCTATTTGAAGTGTTAAGTGAGATTGGTTTAACCGAAACCGATTTACAAACTGAAGCTTTACGTTTTTATCCAAAGGTTATGGATGCCTTTAATGAGCACGGTATTTTGGAACCGTTACTTCAAGCGCTCTTAGCTCCTTTTTATCAAAGCTCAAAAACACTCGATATGATTGAAAAACATTTTAATGAGTAAAAAATAGATAAAAAGAAACCACGCAGGAGCGTGGTTTTTAAAATGGTGGCTATGACGAGACTTGAACTTGTGACCCCCGCATTATGAGTGCGGTGCTCTAACCAACTGAGCTACATAGCCGTAAACTGTGTGCGCATTATCTATAGTTCTGTATAGCAGGTCAATACTTCAAAACTCTTTATGCCCACCAAATGAACAAATATGATTCAGATCACCATTATTTGTTCATTTTTTAGCAAATTCTTACTTTAAGCAATTGATCGGCCACAGAAATATATTAAAGATCTAATACCAGTTTTTTGCCTTTTGCTCTTGATACACAAATCATCATGCTCTTTTGTGAAGCCTTTTCGGCATCACTTAAGTATTGATCGAAATGCTCTGCTTCACCTTCTAAGATAGCGGTTTCACATGTACCACAAACCCCTTCTCGGCATAGACATTCCACATCAATATTTAATGTCTCAATAGCTTGTAAAATAGTCTGGTTACTTTGTACTTCAATTTCCTGATTAGATTTGGCAAGTACCACCGTAAATGCTTCACCATCTTCTGGAACTGTTGAGGCAAATTGTTCCCAGTGAATGTATTCATCGCGGTAACGGTGCTTGTTACAACAATCAATCACCGCATCAATCATAGGTTTAGGTCCACATACATATACATGTGTGCCTTTTGGTTGCGATGAAATTAATTCGTCTAAGTTAAGCATGCTGCCTTCTGAATCAACATAACTAAATACGTGCTCTGGATGTTTTTGCTTTAATTCATCAAGTAAAGCCGCGTGTTCAGGTGAACGGTAAGCATAATGTAGCTCAAAGTCAGCACCACGTGCCGCAAGCTCATCCATTTGCGGTAAAAACGGTGTAATACCAATACCACCTGCAATTAAGATATGTTTAGTACCTGTTTCAGCTAGCGGGAATAAATTTTTTGGTTCTGATATCTGGATTTCACAGCCTTCATTGCACTGATCATGCATGAAAACTGATCCACCCTTACCTTCGACATCCTTACGAACACAGACTTGATAAGTTGATAAGTCTTGCGTACAGCCCATCAATGAGTAAGCATTGGAAAGTTGATCATTCATTTTGACAATAATATGGCTTCCCCCACTAAATCGAGGAAAGTTCTGCCCATCTTGACGTTTGAACGTAAACCGTTTGATTAAAGGGGTTAGCTGTTCCACACGAGTAACAACTGCTGGGAACATTTCATAATGACTAGCCATATTAGAATCCTTCTTTTACCGCATATTCTTGTTGTTAGGGCTTATCCTTAAAGCCCTAAACACATGTATTTAATAGTCATGAATTCTTCAAGACCATATTTTGAACCTTCACGTCCAACGCCTGATTGCTTCACACCACCAAATGGTACAACTTCATTTGAAATTGCTGTGGCATTCATACCGACCATTCCATATTCAAGCTGTTCCGACACTCGCCATAAACGTGAAATATTTTCGCTGTAAACATACGCAGCCAAGCCAAAAATAGTGTCATTTGCTTGAGCAACCACATCTGCTTCATCTGTAAAGCGAATGAGCGGCGCAACCGGACCAAAAATTTCTTCTTGGACAATTTCCATTGTACGGTCAACATTAGTTAAAACTGATGGTTCATAAAAGGTTTGTCCTAAAGCATGCTGCTTACCACCACATGCAATCTTAGCGCCTTTGCTCACTGCATCATCAATTAACTGCTGTGCTTTCAAAACTGCTTTTTCATTAATTAATGGGCCAATTTGTACGCCATCTTCCAAACCGTTACCGACTTTAATTTTTTGTACTTCTTGTACAAACTTCTCGGCAAAAGCTTGATAAATATTGTCATGTACATAAATGCGGTTAGCACAAACACAGGTCTGGCCTGCATTACGGAACTTGGCAAAAATCGCGCCTTGCACAGCTTTATCTAAATCGGCATCATCAAACACAATCAGAGGAGCATTTCCGCCCAACTCAAGTGCCAATTTTTTAATGGTGCTTGAACACTGCTGCATCAGTAAACGGCCCACTGGCGTTGAACCAGTAAAAGTTAACTTCTTTACTTTTTCATGTGAAGTAAATACCGAGCCAATTTCTTGAGATTTACCAGTAACAACATTAATCACACCAGCTGGTATACCCGCCTTTTCTGCAAGCTTTGCAATCGCTAATGCACAGTAAGGTGTTTCGTTGGCTGGCTTAATCACGACCGTACAACCCGCTGCTAAAGCTGGTGCTGCTTTACGGGTAATCATGGCAATTGGGAAATTCCACGGCGTAATCGCAGCCACGACACCCACAGGTTCTTTACTGATAATAAAACGCTGCTGGTTATTTACGGTTGGAATCACATCACCATAAATACGCTTGCCTTCTTCGGCAAACCATTGAATAAATGATGCAGCATAGCGAACCTCACCTTTTGCTTCTGCTAAAGGCTTGCCTTGCTCAATGGTCATGATTAAAGCAAGTTCATCGGTATGATCGAGAACCAGTTTATGCCAAGCCAACAAGATATCAGCACGATTTTGGGCAGTTAAAGCTTTCCAACTTTGTAAAGCCATATAGGCAGCTTCAACTGCTTGCGTTGCCTCTGCCGCTCCCATATTCGGAATTGTGCCAATTTCTTCGCCTGTAGCTGGGTTACTCACCGGAACAGTCGCATTCGACTGTGCAGCTAGCCATTGCCCATTAATATAGGCTTGTTGCTGAAATAGTTCAGTACTTTGTAAACTCGACATATCATCTTCCTAACTGAAGAATCAGGTGTAAGTGATCTTTACACCTGAATAAATCCATTTGTTTTATTTATGATGCTGCGCCACTAAATGTTGGAAGTAAGCAATACCATGCTCACTAATTCCTGAGCGTTGCTTATCAGTCATAATACGACCTTGGCCACGATATCCACGTGATTTCAAACCACGTTGCACACTTTCAACCAAGTTCAAATCTTCAGGACGGAATACATTGCGATACCATTCAATCAAATCTTTTTGATCTTGAGTCAGTTCTTCGTTAGTGAAGTAAATATCGTAATGCTGCAACGTCGTTTCTGCATCAACTGGAAACTCATAGATCACAGTCATGAAGTTGCTGCCCGGTGGTACGTTGAACATAGTACAAGGCCAAGTCCAGAACCCATGAAACTCAGGATCTGTTACTGATGGATCAAGCTTAAATGACTTCTCAGATGAACGCGCAAAGCCATATTGCAATGTCCAGTTTTGATGTGTGGTGTGCCAATATTTGTCGACTTGTACTGAGTCAGCAAAGCCCGGATGAGCAGGCCCACAGTGATAACATTCCAAGTAGTTATCGACAATAACTTTCCAGTTTGCTGGCGTTTCTGTTACAAAACGAGCCGCCAATTTCAAATCTTTAATTACACTACATGCTTGATTTAAACGCTCAGCAAAGCCTGGAAGCTGGTCTTCTACACAAGTCGCATTTTCATCCATATTAATGAAAACAAAGCCTGCATATTCCTCGACTTTTAAAGGAACCATACTTGAGTTTTCTTTATCGAAAGATTCAACATGGTCACAGTTACGTGCCAATGCCAAGCTACCGTCTAGCTTGAAAGTCCATGCATGATATGGGCAAGTAATGACATTTTTTGCTTTACCACTGCCACTTAAAAGCTCATGGCCTCGGTGTGGACACACATTATAAAACGCACGTAGAACACTATCTTTACCGCGAATGATGACAATATTTTCACCAATTACTTTACGGGTAATATAGTCATTTGGCTGAGCCAACTCACTGCCATGTGCAACACAAATCCAGCTTTTAGCAAAGATTGATTCTTTTTCATGCTCATAAACTTGAGATGAAGTATAGAAAACTTTAGGGAAAGTCCATGCAACATCTGGGTTTGCGCAAAAATCTTCAGGTAATTTTTCAACTGCACTCATGTTTTTACTCCATTAAATTCTTTTCGTCCAAATGACTCGATATTAAATTGATGTCTTTTCGGCACTGCTCAACATGCGACGTATTGCACTTAGCATGTTTTGATATAAATGTTGAACTTCCGGACAGTCACGCATCAGACGTAAACTGCCATGTAATAAACCTTTACCTAAATGAAACTCGTTAGGGATGCCTGCTTGTTCCAATTTTTGGGTAAAGAGATAACCGTCATCACTTAAAGGGTCATATTCTGCAACTGCCACAAAACTTGTAGGCATATCTGAAAAATCAATTGCCAATAAAGGTGCTAGACGTAAATCCTGCCACTCTTGTGAATTCGGTGCATATTCCTTTAAATAAAAATGCATATCTTCAGCCGTTAACAACGGCGCATGGGCGTGCTTTTGCACGGCTGGGGTATCAAATGCTGTCGTTAAACATGGATAAACCAATGCCAGCCCTTGAGCTTGCAAACCACTATGTTGTAGATCCACTGCAAGAGCGGCTGCTAAATTACCGCCTGTGCTATCACCTGCTAGAACGATACTTTCACCATCGATTTGCCAAGCTGAACCATGCTGTTTAATCCATTGATATACCGCTAAACAATCTTCAAAAGCTGCAGGAAAATGATGTTCTGGTGCTAAGCGGTAATCTACACCAATGACAATTGCATTTAAGTCCTGACATAAATAACTGGTAATAAACTCATGTGAATCGAGTCCACCGACCATCCAACCACCGCCATGTAAATACAACACACATGGCCAACCAGCTTTAGGTCGATTTGTTTTTGGTAAATACACACGAACAGGTACAGGATGCCCTGCATTTGCAACCACTCGGTCTTCTACTTCAATCTTGCCATCACGTGGCAAAGTGTAGTGTCGGCACATCGCGTCATATGCTGCACGAATTGAGTCAATATCTGCATCTGCTGGTGAATAAATGCTGCTCCAGTACACTAAGCTTTGCATTTCTTCACTTAAGACATAAGTAGTCTGTCCACGTGTCGTCATTACCGTTCCCTCTAGCTGGTTTTTCTATCCAGTTTGATTGAGCTTGCAAGCTCAAGCTGCATCCGTTTTGCATGTTCATCTTGAGACTGGTTTAAACCAATTTCCGCATCATCATAACCTTGTTGCTCAATTAAATGCGATGGGACTTTGGCATAATCCTGAATTAGCCATTTCACTAAGCCATAGGTTTGAATCAGAATAATCACGATGAATGGTAAAGCCGTCACAATAGTTGCCGTTTTCATGGTGTCTAACGGTGCTTTACTAAAAATCATGGCAATTGGAACTAAAGTCAGCATGACACACCAGAACAGACGAGCGTTTGGTGATGGGTCTTGTCCTTCACTTAAACCACGTGTACATGTTGCTGAAACCGCATATCCGACTGCATCCATATGCGCTGCCAAGAACACCACCATGATGCCGAGGAAAATCCACATCATTAATTTTCCGGCAGGTAACAGACTGAGCAATTGACCAATCGCAACCTCACCACCCTGTTGACTTAAGATTTGCGGTACATTGACAGCCCCATGAATAAAGCTATAAACGCTGTAGTTTTCAAACACACCAAAGATGAACCAAAGACCGACACTGCCGCCAATTACCATGGCAAAGATCACTTCTTTAATGGTACGACCTTTAGAAACACGCGTTACAAAGAGTGCCACACCCGGTGCATATGAAATCCACCATAACCAGTAGAAAACAGTCCATTCTCGAGTAAACTTGCCGTCACCCATTGGGTCGGTAAACAAACTCATATCGACAAAGTTGGTAGCCATTAACCCAAAACTCATTAATGAGTTATTCAAAATGAACTGAGTCGGACCAAAGCAAAGTACATAAATTGCAAATAACACTACACCCAAGCACACCATATGGCTTAAACGCTGCATGCCCTTGTCCATACCTACATAAGAACTTAGTGCGAACAGAACTGAAACTGCCAAAATAATGATGACCTTGGTCATAAAGGTATTTGGTATGCCTGTGAGCTGAGACAAAATATTGGTAAATGTTACGGCAGTGAGTACCAATGAAATCGTCAATGCACCAAACATGCAAAGCAAGAACATTAAGTCGACTAAACGACCAACCACGCCGGTTGATTTAAAGCCTGTCACAGCCTCAATCACTGAAGCTAAACTTAAACCTTTGTTTTTTCTCACATGATAGCTGTAGCATAAAGAAATTGATGCCAAAGCATAAATTGCCCAAGCACTTAAACCAGAGTGAAAAAACGAGTAAGCCACGCTATATTTCAATGCTTCTGCTGACTCAGGCGGTAGGCTCAAACCCGGAGTTTGATAATAGTAGGCCCAGTCCAAAAAGCCCCAGTACAGTGTGGAAGACCCAATACCCGACAAGATGAACATAAATATCCATGACATTGTGCTGTATTGAGGTTTTCCTTCTCCAAGCTTAATTTTTCCGTATTTACTAAAGGCAAGACCAAAAGTAAAAATGATGGCTAAAAAAGCAAACAGTAATACTGGGGTTGTAAATACCGATGTCGTCCACTGCATCCACGTTGCAGCAATCTTGATCGATTCTTGCGAATAAATCGCCAAACCAGCAACTGAAATAAATACAAACAGTAAGCTGGTTACGGCAAGAACTTTATCCGTATAAATTTTTGTGTTTTGATTATCCATATCCATACATCCATTTTTGGATGGCGTTATTCCATAGCGAATACGTCCATTTTAGTTTGGGCTACACATGATGCAATTGCATCTCCTACCTCATAAGTTTTCGCCTGACCACCGATATCCGCTGTTTTTGGTCCATTAATTAAGACATTCTCAATCGCGTGCATAATATCCTGACCTGCTTGGATACAACGTTCGTCTTCTTCACCAAAGAATTCGAACATCATGGCACCCGACCAAATCGCAGCGATTGGGTTGGCAATTTGTTTACCGTAAATATCTGGTGCTGAACCATGTACAGGTTCAAACAGTGATGGGAATTTTCTTTCTGGGTTTAAATTTGCTGAAGCAGCCAAACCAATGGTTCCCGTACATGCAGGACCTAAATCGGAAAGAATGTCGCCAAATAAATTCGATGCCACAACCACATCAAAACGCTCAGGTTGCAACACAAAACGAGCCGCCAAAATATCAACATGCTGTTTATCAGCTTGAATTTGTGGATATTGTTTTGCCATCGCATCAACGCGCTCATCCCAGTACGGCATGCTGACAGCAATACCATTTGATTTAGTCGCTGCAGTAATTTTTTTCGCATCACGTTGATTTGCAAATTCAAATGCATAACGCAAAATGCGATCTACACCATGACGTGTAAATACAGCCTCTTGTAAAACAAACTCTCGGTCTGTTCCTTCAAAAGCTTTGCCACCAATGGCTGAGTACTCACCTTCACTGTTTTCACGAACCACATAAAAATCGATGTCGCCCGGTTTTTTACCTACCAATGGACATTTCACACCTGGCATTAAGCGCACTGGACGTAAATTCACATATTGGTCAAAACCACGACGGAACTGGAGCAGCGAACCCCAAAGCGAGATATGGTCAGGCACTTTATCTGGCCAGCCTACAGCGCCAAAATAAATTGCATCGTAGCCCTGCAAAGTTTCAAACCAGTCATCCGGCATCATTTTGCCGTGCTCAAGGTAATAATCGCAGCTTGCCCAATCGAAAGCATCTAACTGAAGCTCAATGCCATGCTTCTCTGCTGCTGCCTTTACAACCTTAATGCCTTCTGGTAGAACTTCTAAACCAATGCCATCGCCTGCAATCGTGGCAACTTTATATCTTTTTGCCATAAGCTTCCTTCACACCTTCGACTAATATCCTTGTATGGCTTAAACATGATGTTTTAAGCAAAAATGATCAACAACGGAACTATCAATCCAATGGACACGGATCGTGAATAATCTACCTAACCTATCGGATTTAAAGGTTTTTTGCACAGTCGCCAAACTAAAAAGTTTTGTCGAATCTGCTGAGGAACTTGGGACATCGCCAGCTTTTATTAGCAAGCGAATTAATATTTTAGAAAACACGTTAAGCTGCAAACTTTTTCATCGCAGTACGCGTCACGTTAGCCTGACAGAAGATGGCAAACTCATTCTTGAGAGAGTTTCAAATATTCTTGAGGAATTTGATGAAGTTTGTGAACTGGTCAATAACCCGCTCAGTACGCCTACGGGTCGTATGGATATTATTAGTAGCTTTGGTTTTGGCAGGAAACATATCGCACCAATTTTGTCTAAATTAATGATGCTTTATCCAAAGCTTCAAATACATTTTGACACCATCGACAATACCAAGGACTTGATTCAACACAGTATTGATTTAGACATCAGAATTGGTAATGAAATTGCACCCAATATGATTGCGAAGAAGTTAGCTTCTAATTTTCGAATTTTATGTGCAGCACCTAGCTATTTACTTAAACACGGCGTACCAGACAGTATTGAAGATTTGCAAACACATGACTGTTTAACGATTAGTGAACGTGATCAATCATCTGTACTATGGAAATTTAGACATGCTTCTGAAGATGTTTCAGTGCATATCAAACCACGTTTTGTTTCTAATAACGGCGAGATTATTCATCAGCTTGCCATAGAAGGTCACGGTATTATTTTCCGTTCGATTTGGGATGTTGCAGACGAACTGATTACTGGCCAACTTCAGCATATTTTGCCTGAATATTGGCAAGACGCAGATGTTTGGGCAGTTTATCCATCCCGTCTGAAAAGCTCGTCCAAACTGCAAACCTGTATTTTGTTTATTCAAAATGAATTACTTAATCGTTTACAGCATGTACAAAACCTAAATCGGGGACAACTCATTTCACCAGCCGTCAAACGAGAACCACCACCTGAAAAAGTCTTTCTATAAAAAAAGCCCTAAGTGAGCCTATTCACTTAGGGCAATCGTTCGCTTTTAAATTTTAGAAATAATATCCAATTGAAAGATAAAACAGTTTATCCCAGTCATTACTGCTACCTTGTGCAAGGCCATTTGCCCCACCACCTACCATTGGGTCATTTTTACTCATAATATATTCGCCCTGAATACCAATGGCTTTGTAATTAAAATAAACGCCTGCAATTAAACGCTCAGAGTCTTTATAGCCATCCTCATCTTTGAAAAAGCGACTATGAGAAATATAAGGCTTAATATTGGTAAGTTGATGAAATGGCTGAGCAAAGGTGTAATTAATTTCATTAACCAAATACTTACCCTTATTCGCTACTTGATATGGATAGTCGAAAGCACCAATAGTTGAACTATTTGGAAATAAATCATCTCCATTCGTGACATCTTGCTTACCTGCTAAGAACATCCATTGCCAAGCTTGGTATTGTGTTTGAGCAAACACATTCCATGACTTACGATGTCCATCTATGTTTGTTCTTTTATTTTCTAAATCAGAATACCAAAACGAACCACCCAATTCTGTTGAAAAATTTTGAGCTTTATCAATTTCAAATTTTCTAGATGCGCGGCCAATCCACATATTTTTTTCTTCAATATTAGTGCCATTGGACAAGTCATCAGCTTCAACAAAATTACCACTATATCGGCTTTAGTCCTTTGAAGTACCCTTATAATTTCCACCATCAGATGGATAAAAACCTAAGGTCAAATTATATTTATCATCTGCAAATTTATATTTAATTCCTAAATTATCAATATCTTCTAAACCGACGGTATTTAAAAGTGTCTCGTAATAACTGCTGCCCCAAAATTCTCCAAAGCCAAAATCAACAGGTTGTAAACCTACTGTAACTCTTTGTTGATCAGACAGTTTATAACCTGCCCATGCTTTTTTTAGAAAAATTGCATCACACAGGCGATTATATTGGTAACAACGAGCATCTAAGCCCGCAATCCAATCTGGATTTTCGTAACCCAACACTAATTTAATATCTGTGAGTCGCCAGTCATCATTTTGAGAGCCTTCATTAGCCTCAACCACATAGTCCTTATGTAAATAACGGGAACGTACCGCACCAGACACTTTAAATTGACCCGAATCTAAAGTTGGATCACCCCAACTCAAATCAGCCGCAGAGACTTGTGCTCCAGCAGTTAAGCTTAGAATTCCTAAAAATAATAATGACCTTTTCATGTCTTCAACATCCTTGTTAAGTGTTATAAGAACATGAAGAAATTGGGTTAGACAAACAATGCCAGAACTATAAAGTCGGTCTTTACAAACTGTGTTTAATCAAAAAATAAGCATAAAAAAAGACCACGCAGGAGCGTGGTCTGTAAAATGGTGGCTATGACGAGACTTGAACTTGTGACCCCCGCATTATGAGTGCGGTGCTCTAACCAACTGAGCTACATAGCCGTAAACTGTGCGCGCATTATCTTAGCTTCTTTACCGCGCGTCAAGAAAAATTTTAAATAAAATGAGGTGAAGTGAGCCTATAAGCCGGGTTCTGTCGAGGATGGTCATTCCTCTAGGCGTACAATCACTCATACGCTCAAGCGACCTACCCGAATCCAGTACGGGCCGCACCTAGGATTCCTATTTGGTCTTGCTTCTGGTGGGGTTTGCCATGCCGTGAACTGTTACCAGACACGCGGTGCGCTCTTACCGCACCCTTTCACCCTTACCTCACGAATGAGGCGGTCTACTCTCTGCTGCACTTTCCGTCGGCTTTCACCGCCCAGGCGTTACCTGGCACCCTGCCCTATGAAGCCCGGACTTTCCTCTCCTGCTTCAGTCACGGAGACCTCCACAGCAGCGACCATCCGGCTCACTTCGAGGGCGCATATTAACAAATTTATTCACTAATTGCTTGTGCTTTTTTGAGCAATTAATCTTTTATATTTGTCTAATAGCTGTTCTTCCGTTTCCTCATGCTGCGGATCTTTAGGAATACAGTCGACTGGACAAAATAATTGACATTGTGGCTGATCATGGTGACCAACGCACTCGGTACATAAATCTGGATTAATTTCATAAATCACTTCACCCATAAAAATAGCTTCATTTGGGCAAACTGGTTCACAAACATCACAGTTTATGCACTCATCGGTGATATATAACGACACTTTACCAACCTTGTTGATGTTTACGTTCAAAAGCTTCAACCACAGCTTGCGGAACAAACTTGGTTACATCACCTTTTAAGCGTGCAATTTCTCGAATCAACGTCGAAGAAATAAAAGAATACTGTTCGGAAGGTGTTAAAAACACGGCTTCAAAATGTGGGTCCAACTGGCGATTCATATTAGCCAATTGAAACTCATATTCAAAATCAGATACTGCTCTTAAACCGCGAAGTACTGCTGTAGCCTTTTGTTCTTTGAAAAAATTAACCAATAAACCATCAAAACCTACAAATTCAACATTTGATAGATGGCCTAATGATGACTGTGCCAGTGCAACTCTCTCTTCTAGACTGAACAAAGGATTTTTATGATGTCCAATTGCAATCGCTACTACGACCTCATCAAACATTCTTGATGCTCTAGTAACTAAATCAACGTGCCCATTTGTGATAGGGTCAAATGTTCCAGGATAAATTACACGCGTTTTAGACATCCGCTAGTACTCTAATTGTATTGTGCACCTATTTTAGCAAAAGTTATACATGAGGCGAAATATTGATATGTGGGAAAAAACTTCACCTTGGCATCAGTTTACGGCACAATAGGGGCAATTGTGGAAGTTTGAATTATGGCGAAAGCAACAGTAGTAAAGAATAATAAGTGTCGATGTTTATTTTAATTCTCTATAGTTCCTTTTTTAAAGCTAAGTTTTTGAATTATAAAAGTTGTTGTTCTTATTAGTTCCTTTTAGTTTGTTTACATCCTCGAAAAAAACGGGTAATAATGCGGGTAACAAACTACTTACCCTTACCTCATGGCCTCTGCAAAACTTTCTGATCTTAAAATTAAAGCACTGAAACCTAAAGAAAAAGTCTACAGAATATTAGATGCAGATAGACTTTACATAGAAGTTCGCCCTTCAGGAGCTAAAGTTTGGCGGTTTAAGTTTGTTTTTAATGGTAAAGAATCTTCTATGAGTCTTGGCGAATACCCAGCTATTACTTTGGCAGACGCTAGAATCTTAAAGGATGAAATGCGAGCAAAATTAGCCAAAGGCATACACCCAGTAGAAGATAGACAAAATAATAAGGCCAAGGCATTAGAAGAAGGAAAAAATACATTCAACGCTATTGCAGCCGAATTTAAAGAAAAACGTATGACGTTGAAGTCTGAAATTTATCAAGAGAAGTTCGATACTGCTTTAGAAAAAGATATATGCCCAGTTATTGGCAAAAAAAATATTAAAGATGTGACTGCGGCTGACGTATTGAAGATTTTAAATAATACGATTAATCGTGTTACTAAAGAAACCAATGGAAAAATGACGGGTGAATCTGCTGCTTTACAAAATCGAAGATTCATTGGTGCTGTAACCCGTTATGCAATTGCCACATTGCGACTAGAGAATGACCCGACTTATGCTGTACGCGATGTTATCAAGCGACCTCGTGTAAAACATGCAAGAGCCTTAACTAAAGAAGAAAGAAAAAAGGCAAGAACTCAATTGCCTAAATACAATGGAACAGAGACTGTTAAGAATGCTGGCTTCATTCTCTTATATACAATGCTTCGGGCAATTGAAATTAGAAAAATGCAATGGAAATGGGTCGAATTTGATACACGACTTATTAGATTTCCAGAAGAGGCAATGAAAAAATCCAGAATCCATATTCTCCCTATATCTGACCAAGTATATGAAGTACTTAAGCGTCAATATACAATCTCTGGTGATAGCGAATTAGTTTTCCCTGCTATTTTCAGTAAGAAAAATGATGGCATGTTAGCTAAAGAAACGCTTAACAGTATGCTTGAATATATTGGCTTAAAAGGCGTGACCACTCATGATTTTAGGGCTACAGCTTCTACCCTACTATATGAAAAGGGCTATGAGGAAGCTTGGGTAGAAAAACAGCTTGCTCATGCTGAATCTAACAAGACAAAAGCATCGTACGACCATTCGCAGCACTTAGAGGCTAGACGAAAAATGATGCAAGACTGGGCAGATATTGTAGATAGCTGGAAAGACTAATAATTTTGCTTCTTATCAAAGGTCCATCTTTTGCCATTGTAAGACACAGTGCCATCTAAATTAATTGGCAACTCTTTTAATGAATAGTCATAGATTTTAAGAACATTCCCGTACTTATCTAAATCAGCGGGTAGATTGCAAGTATTCTCCATTCTGCCCGCTTCCGAAACCATGATCATGACTTGCGACATCACAAAGCTCTCACACAAATCGAGACATTCACATTACTATTAATTGTGTGAGCTGTGCAACCTGAGAAGATTAAACACAGCAATGTGATGATAGATGCAACTTTGGTACGTTTGCACATATAAGTTACTTCTTTAAAAAGAGTGCTCGCTCTGCTTCTCGACGACGAACTAAACCGGGTAAAACCTTACCACCTGCCTTTTTCCATGCAAGGAACTGATCAGCAGCACCTTGATAGTCACCTTTATTCAGTTTTTTTAATAAGGTTGAATTATTAAAAGCACCTGAGCCGATGTTATAAGTCAGCGATACCAAAGCATCAAACTGATTTTGAGTTAAAGGCACAGTGACCGATTCATTTACAGTCTTTTCAAATTTAGCTAAGTCGTGTTTAAAGTAAGTCTTAGCTTGTTCTGCTGTACAAGCATCGCCCTTCTTAACCTTCACGCCATTTGGGTAAACTGTAGTTCCTGTGCCAATAGTCCAAACCCCTACACCATCGTCATAAGCTGTGAATCGTGTGCCTTCAAATCCTGAGATTAAATCTACACCAACATCACTTGTAGTTTTCCCACCTGGTGCAAGTTTTTCGACCACTTTATTTAGATCGTCTACTTGTGCTTGAGTGAGTTTACCACCTGCAATGACACGGGCAGCGTCGAAGAATGGTTTAGTTGTCATTGGATTCACCTTTCTTTTTCTCTAATTCAGAGCTACCAAAATAAAAGCCACATGCAGTTGTCATAGCCCCAGCAATGAAGCCCAATGCCGTATTAATCAGATTGCTGTTTTCTCGCGGCATATCCACAAAAAATAAAGCAATCACTAAAACAAACATCAGTCCCACTAATGCGAAAGCTAGATAAGCTCTTGTATTTTCACTGTTCATCTTTTTGCTTCCTCCAACCGTGATACTTTCTCTTTAATTAAAGACTGGTCTTGGCTTAATTGAATAATTGAAGATCCAACCCACGCACACAATGAAAATACGATGCCTGCAAATATTCCCAGCAATACACGCAGCACAGAAATTCCACCATCTTGCGAAGCTGTACGGTTTTCTAAATTGGCAACTTTTATATCAAGAGTATCGATATCTTTTTTGTTCTGTTCGCTAGTTTCCTTATGTGCTTCATTAATGAAAGTCAGTCGAGTAACATGATCTGACAACATGCGAATATCACTTTGAATGGAGTCGATTTTCTTTTCAAATCTCAACCCGTATGATTCATTTTCAGTCATGCCTTCCCCCTTTCGTTTAGGCAATAAAAAAGCACCCGAATTAGGTGCTATAAAATGTCTCGTTAATATTAAAAACTGATCTTATCTACTTCAGCTTTCGTTTTAGCCAGCGCAATACTCTCTCTAGCTTTTCTGCTTCTTGCATGACACATAGATACATGCTCTGCCAATGCTTGTCTTAACTTTTTTAATTCCTCCCCTGATAATGTGATAACGGTATTGTTGAATAATGTCCATTCAACCTCTACGCCTAATGCACTTGCTGCAATAATGCGGCTCTGAGACTTTTCATCTGAATCAAATTTATATCCATTAAATGAAAAACCACCGAATTCGGTGGTTTCTCTAATTTGTTTTATCTCAAGCCATTTATGCTCCTTAACCTGATCTAGAGTTCGAGGATCTAC